>NZ_JBSYHW010000040.1:0-24084 GCF_056108345.1 Cyanobium sp. NIVA-CYA 375
ATCGACGCATTAGTCATGTCCTCAAGCCCCCGGATGTACTGATCAGAGGGGTGACAACTTTCCTGAAACTGGGGGACATCACATATAAACTCTATACTCCCTTCTACTTCAGGGACAATGCTATTAGCGTCGTCTTGACTTGAACTAACGAACACAAGTTGATTGTGTTGATCGTAGTATGCCGCAAAGAAGATTAGGTTGGGATCGGGCTGAGTTATCTCAACTTTGATATGCAACTTATAAATTTTGGTCTTGTAAAGTGTGTCTATTATAGTATCTTGCTCGGTAATTGCATATTGTATTGAAGTTACATGACCTCGAATCTCTAGATCTTCTTCTTTGGATGACCAGTGAATCGGCCCTCTTTTTACCTTGTCAACATTTCCAAGATATCGTGATGATATTTGCCTACAATCTCCTACTTGAGTAATGGTTCCGTTTTGCAGAAGTATTGCGATGTCACAAGTTCGAATCAGAGCCTCCATGTTGTGGCTCACAAATAGAATTGTGCGATCTGCGCTACTCATACTTTTAAGCTTACCCAGGCACTTATCTTGGAATTTTGAATCCCCCACCGCCAGCACCTCATCCACCACCAGAATCTCCGGCTCTAGATGCGCTGCCACCGCAAATGCCAGCCGCACATACATGCCACTGGAGTAGCGCTTCACAGGCGTGTCGAGAAACTTCTCTACCTCCGCGAAGTCCACGATCTCGTCAAATCTCGAGCGAATCTCACGCCGCGTCATCCCAAGGATGGCGCCGTTGAGATAAACGTTCTCCCGCCCTGTGAGCTCCGGGTGAAAGCCGGTGCCCACCTCCAACAGGCTTGCCACCCGGCCGCGGATCTCCACACGACCCGTGGTGGGTTTGGTGATGCGGCTGAGGATCTTCAACAACGTGCTCTTGCCAGCCCCATTGCGGCCGATGATGCCCACCCGCTCACCTCGGCGGATCTCGAAGCTCACATCCTTCAAGGCCCAGAATTCTTCCTCGCCCCGCTGGTGTTCATTGGCGGCTTGACGCCGGGCGCGGCGGATCTGGCCCGCCAGCGTGAATGGATTGGCCCATCGGCCCAGAGCCGCCGCTTGGTGGCTCAGCGAATCGCGAATCGTGCTGTAGCGCTCGCTCTGTGCGTGCTGGATCGTGTACTTCTTGCCCAGGCCTTCTACCCGGATCACCACATCTTTGCTGGCCATCTCAAATCACGTCTACAAACGTATCCTCGATGGCCCGGAAGCGCCAAACTCCCACCACCGCTAAGACCACCACCACGAGCAGAGATAGATTGATGCTCAGTGGGTTCACCAGTGCACTCCTACCCAGAATCGCCCAGCGGAAGCCCTCAATCACTCCCACCATCGGATTCATTGCAAATACAAACTGCCAATTAGCTGGCACGATCGAGCTGGAATAGGCCACTGGGCTGATGTACTGCCCAATCTGGAGCATAAATGGCACCAAGAAGCCTAGGTCGCGGTAGCGCACCATCCAGGTGGAGATAAGCAGGCCCAGACCCATCGAAAAGGCAAACACCACCAGCAGCCAGAAGGGCAAAGTCAGCAGTCGCCAAGTAGGCCAGTAGCGGTACCAAGCCATCAACCCCGCCAGGATTACGAGCGATAGCGCGAAATCGACCAGACAGGTGATGACGGATGCCGCCGGTGCGATCAAGCGAGGGAAATACACCTTGCTGAACAGGCCGGCTCCGCCCTGCAGGCTGTATGCCACGCCGCCCAGCGCACTGGCGAAGAACTGCCAAGGCAGCATCGCAGCAAACACCATTATCGGATAGGGAGCATCGCCCTCACTGGGCAGGTTCGCCAGCCTGCCGAAGATCACAGTGAACACCACCATCGACAGAAACGGCCGGACCAGCGCCCAGCCCACTCCGAAGGCCGTTTGCTTGTAGCGCACGGTCACATCGCGCCAGGCCAGGATCGCGAATAGCTCCCGGTAGCGCCACAGGTCTTTCCAGTACTGCTTCTCGATTCGGTTCGGCTCGAGCACCAGCAATTGCTGGCTGGGGTCTACCGGTTTGGGGCGCAGGCGGGGCATTCAGTGGGGGAAGGGTGGGGAGGCTGCAGGTTGGGAGGGAATTGGTTGCACCAGGCCATGGACACACTAAGGGTGTCTAGTGCACATCGGGCGGGAGCAGGACTCCACCGCCTCAGTCGTGCTGGGCATGAGCTTTGCACATTTTGGCTGGGAACAAGGAAGTCGTGTTGATTCACTCTTCGGCCTTGGGGCCTGGAGCTGGGCGGCGGTTGAGCAGGCGGAGGGTCATGGCCGCTTCGCCTTCCTGGCGGCACTCAGCAAGCCAGTCTTGCGCTGCCAGGGTGTGGCGCAGCTCTTCCATGGGAATGCCCGCGATCACCATGATTTGCTCTTGTCAAGATCAGGGCGGTTGGCGAGGATCTGCCTGGTGCTGGTTTGCAGTTCGCTCTCTGGGCGAATTGGCAGCGTGAGCAGGTTGAGCAGGGGATCCAAAGAGGGCTGCAGCGCCTGAGTGGGGCCGAGCTTGAGGCGGCTGTGGGGAGTGATCACCAGCACCGCCCAGTGCTCCACCTGGGGGTGCTCTGGAACACCCGGTAGTACCAGCGGTCGGTGTTCACGCGGGGTAGGGCTGCAGGTCGTGCGGCGCTGGGGGAAGCCATCCGCTATGGCAATTTGGGCGCCTCCCTGAATCTGTACAGCCTGTACAGACTCCTGCACAGTTGCAAATGAGAGGGGGAACTAGGCGTTAGCGGCCAGCCAGGCAGCCAGTACGTCCGGGCCCTGGAAGTCGAGCAGGGCCACTCCTGCGGAGAAGGCTGCGCGTCATCCGGGAGCACCCAGCGCAGCAAGAAAATCTGCTTCAGGCTGGATCAACAGCCCATCGCCCAGCTCAGGGGCATTCATCAGAAATCCGAAGTCGCGGTGATCGCCGGTGAGCAAGACAGTGGCTTTGCAGGCGTGGGCAGCTCTATAAATTGGCCAATCCTTCTCGGCAAGATCTGCAGGGCAGGGGATGCCCAGGTTGTCTGCCACCAGCCGAATCTTGCTCAGCTGTCGGCTGAACTCAGGCAAACGATCGCGAGCTTTGCGTTCGAGGTTGCGCCGCGCTTCTTCTTTGGCGTAGGCACTGGTCGCGAGCTGAAACAGTCCCTCTGAACCAAGCGTGATCACCAAAGCGGCCTTGCCCTTGGGATTGTGGGCAGCGGTGAAGAGGACATTGGCATCCAGAAAAACACGCATCCAGAAACACACGCATCAGTGGGCTTTGAGACGCTCAAGAATCTGCTGGCGTTCCTGGTCTGAAAGGGCATCAGCCTGATCCCATTCGGCGATGTCCTCATCGCTGTACAACTCCACTTCCAGCACGGCTGCTGGTTTGAGTCGCAGCTCACCGCCACAGTCTTCCACGATCACCGCGCCACCCGGTTCGATCCCCAGGTGCCGGCGCATTTCGACGGGCAAGGTGATCTGGCCACGGCTCGAAACCATGAGCACCTCGCGCAGAGAGTCACGCTTCAGAAACTGCATTGCTCTGAAATGCGGAATTTCAGCTTAGCGGCATTGCCAGATCTGCGCCTGCTCCGGTTGCGCCTGCAGCACGCTCAGGTGTTGGCGGCCAGCCAGGTGGCCAGGTCGTCCGGGCCTGTGAAGTCGAGCAGGGCGTCGGCCAGGGCTTCCAACTGACCCAGGGGCAGGGCCTGGATCTGGGCGGTGGTGGCGTCGCTGAGGGGGCCGCAGCGGCGGTTGAGTTGGCGGAGGGTCATAGAAGCTGCTTCTTGCTGCCGGCCTTTGGCTTCGCCCTCCTGGCGGCCTTCTTGGCGGCCTTCCTGGCGGCCCTCCTGGCGGCCCTCCTGGCGGCCCTCGGCCAGCCAGTCCTGTACAGCCCTGGTGTGGCGGATCTCTTCTCGGGGAATTCCGGCGATCACCATGATTTCTGCCTCAGTAAGCTGGGGGAACCGTTGCACCAGCATAGGCAGCACAACCGTGTCTAGATCAGGCCGACTGGCCAGGATCTGCTGACTGGTGGCCGCCAGCTCGCTCTCGGGCCGCACCGGCAGGGTGAGCAGGTTGAGCAGGGGATCGAGGTTGGCCTGCTGGCTCAGCTCCTCCAGGCTGATCCAGTGCACCTCGTTCAGGAGCGCCTGCAGAATCCTGGGCAGCTTGGTGGGGCCGAGGCCGATGCGATTGTGTGGCGTGATCACCACCACCTCCAGATGCTCCACCCTCGGGTGCTTCTGAAGAAACCGACAACTCTGCGCCGCCAGGCGGTGGTGGAAGCCTGGGTCGGGGTGCATCTGCACCTCAAGGAGTACCACCGGGAACTCCGGGCTGCCGGTTTCGGCGCAGCCGGTGCTGTCCCTGGGCCAGAGCACGCCATCGAGGCGGTGGCTGAGCTCCTTGATCTCTAGGGCCTCAAAGCGGTAGAGGCTGTCGCCAGGAGCTGAGGGGTCGAGGCTCAGCGCAATGGCGTTGGCGGTGGCGGATGAGCCGGGCAGTAATGATCGGATCAGGTCGGGGGCGCTCTGGAAGACGCGGTAGTACCAGCGGTCTGTGTTCACTGGTTGCGGGCGCTGGCTGGCAAAAAGGTAGCTGCTGCTTGGGGGTGGGGCTGCAGCCCGTGAGGGGCTTGGTGGATATGGGGCTTCGTTGGCGGTCGGCGGCCTCGTGGCTCGTTCGGGCTGGGGCGTCTGGAGGCTCAGGGGGAAGCCCATCTGGCGAGCTTAGGAATTTGGCCGTTGGGCACACCAGATGTGGTGTGTGGGGCGTCAGGGAAGCTCACATCCTTCACCGCCCAGAACTCGTCCGCCCGCAGCTGCACATCGGCGCTGCTCTGCGGCAGAACCGCTTGCTCAGGGTGTCGACGTTGACCAGAACGTCGCTCAGATCAGCCGTTGATCCAGCTGGAACGGCTCCTGATGCACCAGTGCCACCTGCGCCATGGCTGGGTGTAGAGGGTTGAGCATCAGGTTGCGGGCCTGGGGCACCACCACGGAAGGCAGCACCAGCCCCAGCTGCAGCCCGGCCCGCAGCCAGTTGCCACCAAAACCAGCGCTGGCCTGGCCGTGGGGGATGGCGTTCCAACCCTCCGGCAGAGCTGCGGGATCGGGCTCGTTGATCAGGCCCGGCGGTTCTGGTACGTCGTACCTACACAGCACCAGGGGAACGCTGAGCACACCGTTGAGATGCACCAGCACCTCCAACACCGTGATCTCGGGCGTCAGCCCCAGGTAGACAGCACGCTGGCCGGGCTGGTTCCAGCGCTGCCCATCGCGGGCAGCACCCTGGCCCGTGAGATCGCCGGCATAGCGGAACTTGCTCAGCCGCCACGCGCGCATCACACCGGTGCGCCCTGCTCCAGAGCCAGCAACAGCCGGCGCACCTGGCCGGCCCCGATCGCCGTGCGGCAGTGTTGGAGCGGGGACGCCTGGTGCAGCAGTGGATGCGGTGCCTTGAGCCAGGCTTCCGTGCTCGCTGGTTGCTCAAACACCCCATAAGCCAGGCTAATCACCTCCATCAGCCGATCCAGCCGCTCGGACGCCACCAGATCGAGCGTCGAACCCTCTCGGCACCGCCGCGTCATCGTGGCCTCCGACAGGGCGATCAACGGCTCCAGCTCCGCTGGCTTGAGGTGCAGGTGCTGGCGCAAGGCCACAAGCCAGCTGCTGCTCCAGCCCTGCTCGATCGCCGCCAGACGCTGCTGCTCATTCAGGCCGACCAGCTCAGAGACGCGCTGCCAGAACGACTGCACGAAGTCACTCTCCTGGAAGCCAGCTGGTGCAGCGACAGCCATGGGCGGATCCCTCAGGACGGCGTCATTTGAAGGAAGCATAGCTCCAATTGACAAGCGGCTGCTGCGGCTGGCCGGTGAACCAGGCGCGGGCATTGAGGATCAGCGGCGTGAGCGGGTTGATCAGGGCCCACAGCACCACGCCAGGCGCCAGGCCAGTTCGCGGCCGGCCCAGAGGTCTTGCTTCATCTCCCGCCAGAGCTTGGCCGGGTGGGCCAGGGGGCTTTCGGGGGTGTAGGTGCGGGTGGGGAGGGATGTCACAGGTGCGGGAATTGGTGGCGCCGGGCCATGGACACACCAAGGGTGTCTAGTGCACATCGGGCGGGAGCAGGGCTCCACCGCCTCAGTTGTGCTGGGAAAATCCTTGCACACTTAGGCTGGGGATAAGGCAGTCGTGTTCATTCACTCTTCGGCCTTGGGGCCTGGAGCTTGCGGTGGTGGGCAGGTTGATCCATGCCACTTGCTTGTTCAGGAAAACCTGAAGGGGCTGTTGGGGGTGATCACCAGCACGGCCCAGTGCTCAACCCAGAGGTGCTGCTGCAGAAAGAGCGGTAGAGATTGTCGCCAGGAGCTGAGGGGTCGCTCAGGGCAGTGGAATCGCCAGGTCGCGGCAGATCTTGCGCACCAGCAGCTCCTTGATCTCGTTGTGGCGCGGGATGGCGCTGCGGCGATTCAGTTTCGGGTGATGCCACCACGACCGGCTGCTTGCCTAGCTTCTTCGCAGTTGCTCGCGGTTCCCTTCCTGGCTGATCACCGCTGTGTAAGTGGGTGCCATGGCAAGCAATCAAGGGGGATGGGGGTCGGAGACACCAGATGTGGTGTGGCGTCAGGTCGCGGGCGCGGCGTTAGCGTCCAGCCAGGCAGCCAGTTCGTCCGGGCCCTGGAAGTCGAGCAGGGCGTCGGCCAAGGCTTCGAGTTGCTCCAGCGGTAGGGCCTGGATCTCGGCGGTGGTGGCTTCGCTCAAGGGGCCGCAGCGGCGGTTGAGGAGGCGGATGGTCATAGCTGTTTCGCCTTCCTGGCGGCCTTCCTGGCGGCCCTCCTGACGGCCTTCCTGGCGGCCCTCCTGACGGCCTTCCTGGCGGCCCTCAGCAAGCCAGTCCTGCACAGCCCGCGTATGGCGGATTTCTTCGCGGGGGATGCCGGCGATCACCATGATTTCTGCCTCGGTGAGCTGGGGGAACCGTTGCACAAGCATAGGCAGCACAACAGTGTCTAGATCAGGGCGGCTGGCCAGGATCAGCTGACTGCTGGCGGCCAGCTCGCTTTCGGGCCGCACTGGCAGGGTGAGCAGGTTGAGCAGCGGATCGAGATCCGGCTGCTGGCTCAGCTCCTCCAGGCTGATCCAGTGCACCTCCCCCAGAAACACCCGCAAGTGACGCGGTAGCTGGGCTGGCCCCAGCTTGTGCCGCTTGTGTGGAGTGATCACCACCACCTCCAACTGCTCCACCCGGGGGTGCCGCTGCAGGAACCGGTAGGTCTGCGCCGCCAGGCGGTGGTGGAAGCCTTGGTCGGGGTGCATCTGCACCTCCAGCAGCACCACCGGAAATTCAGGGCTGCCGGTCTCGGCGCAGCCAGTGGTTTCCCTCGGCCAGAGGACGCCATCGAGGCGGTGGCTGAGCTCCTTGAGCTCCAAGGCCTCAAAGCGGTAGTGACGATCGCCGGGGGCTGCCGGGTCGAGGCTCAGCGCATTGGCGTTGGCGGAGGCGGCTGAACCGGGCAGCAGAGAGCGGATCAGGTCGGGGGCGCTCTGGAAGACGCGGTAGTACCAGCGGTCTGTGTTCACTGGCTACGCACGCTCGTTGCCGAAAAGGTAGCCGCGGCTTGGGGTTGGGGCTGCAGCTCGTGAGGTGGGCGTAGGGGGGGCCTGGCCGCCGGCAACAAGAAGTCCTGCTGCTGCGGCAGCTCAGCGGTAGACCTCGCTGCGGTGAGCTACCTGCAGCACCAACACAACCATTTCATCCTCCTGGATGTCGCAGATCAGCCGGTAGTCACCCACCCGATAGCGCCATAGCCCCGCCAGGTTCGCGGCCATGCCCTTGCCGCGTTGTCTGGACCGTTGAGCGGTCGAGCTTCTTCAGCTGCCGCCTGGCGGTGTCAGAGATCCGAAGCGTCCAGGCCAAGCTCTGTGATCACCTCGTTGAGGCTGTAGGTCTTCTCTTTGCCTTCGCGGATACGCTTTAGAGCCGCAGCGCCCAGGACGGCATCTTCCAGGTCGTCGATGCCCTGTTCGATGAGCTCATGAAGGACAGTGGCCTTGGCACGGCCCGTGACCTGAGCAAGGTTGTCCAACCGTGCCTCCACTGCTGGGTCCAGGCGAACAGGGGTGATCAACGCAAGCTCGTAGACATCGATCACCAGATCTGCCAGCAGGGCTGAGGTGTCGATCACGAAGGCAGCAGGTGTGGAGCTCCCTAATCAGCGATCGCGGTCGGCTCGCAGATCACTCTCCAGGGAGGGGAAGGAACGTCCAGAAAAGTGGGCTCGCCATTGACGCGCCCGCTCGATCAATAGCCTCGTCTGCTCATGCATGCTGCGGTGATGGCGGCGGGCCAGATCACGCAGCCCCTCGTAGGCCTGCTCCGATAACCCCACAACCTGAGTGATAGCACGGCAAGAAGGGCCCTGGACGGTCAGAGGCCAAGGCCCAGGGCTCCCCTGCAGCGTGGGATGGCGGAGGACGTGCTGGCTGCCTCCAGCGGGCTCGGCACGGTGGCTACGAACAACCCTTCCGCATCGCGTTCCACCACCACATTGAACTGACGCGTGATGACCGGTGCGGAGCTTGGTGCGTTGGAAACCTCGTTGGCGGCTCAGGGGGTGGCGGCCAGCCAGGCGGCGAGGTCGGCCGGGCCCTGGAAGTCGAGCAGGGCCACTCCTGCGGAGAAGGCTGCGCGTCATCCGGGAGCACCCAGCGCAGCAAGAAAATCCGCTTCAGGCTGGATCAACAGCCCATCGCCCAGCGCAGGGGCATTCATCAGAAATCCGAAGTCGCGGTGATCGCCGGTGAGCAACACAGTGGCTTTGCAGGCGTGGGCAGCTCTATAAATTGGCCAATCCTTCTCGGCAAGATCTGCAGGGCAGGGGATGCTCAGGTTGTCTGCCACCAGCCGAATCTTGCTCAGCTGTCGACTGAACTCAGGCAAACGATCGCGAGCTTTGCGTTCGAGGTTGCGCCGCGCTTCTTCCTTGGCGTAGGCACTGGTCGCAAGCTGAAACAGTCCCTCTGAACCCAACGTGATGACCAACGCGGCCTTGCCCTTGGGATTGTGGGCAGCGGTGAAGAGCACATTTGCATTCAGAAAAACACGCATCCAAAAACACACGCATCAGTGGGCTTTGAGACGCTCAAGAATCTGCTGGCGTTCCTGGCCTGAAAGGGCATCAGCCTGATCCCATGCAGCGATGTCCTCATCGCTGTACAACTCCACTTCCAGCACGGCTGCTGGTTTGAGTCGCAGCTCACCGCCGCAGTCCTCCACGATCACCGCGCCACCCGGTTCGATCCCCAGGTGCCGGCGCATTTCGGCGGGCAAGGTGATCTGGCCACGGCTCGACACCATGAGCACCTCGCGCAGAGAGTCACGCTTCAGAAACTGCATTGCTCTGAAATGCGGAATTTCAGCTTAGCGGCATTGCCAGATCTGCGCCTGCTCCGGTTGCGCCTGCAGCACGCTCAGGTGTTGGCGGTCAGCCAGGCGGCCAGGTCGGCCGGGCCTGTGAAGTCGAGCAGGGCGTCGGCCAGGGCTTCCAAGTTCTCCACTGGTAGGGCTTGAATCTGGGCGGTGGTGGCGTCGCTCAAGGGGCCGCAGCGGCGGTTGAGGAGGCGGAGGGTCACAGCCGCTTCGCCTTCCTGGCGGCCTTCCTGGCGGCCTTCCTGACGGCCCTCCTGGCGGCCTGCAGCAAGCCAGTCTTGCGCCGCCCGTGTGTGGCGCAGCTCTTCCATGGGAATGCCCGCGATCACCATGATCTCCTCGTTGCTGAGTTGGGGAAGCCGTTGCATCAGCATAGCCAGCACAACCTTGTCAAGATCAGGGCGCCTGGCCAGGATCTGCTGACTGCTGGCCGCAAGCTCGCTCTCAGGTCTCACAGGCAGGGTGAGCAGATTCAGAAGCGGATCGAGCTGGGGCCGGCAGCTGAGCTCCTCCAGGTTGAGCCAGATCACCTGTTGCTCCAGGAACAGCCGCAGCGGCTGGGTGGGGCCGAGATTGAGGTGGTTGAGGGGCGTGATCACCAGCACGGCCCAGTGCTGCACCTGGGGCTGCTGCTGCAGAAAGCGGTAGGTCTGCGCTGCCAGGCGGTGGCTGAGCTCTTTGATCTCCAGTGCTCATAGCGGTAGAGCTGATCACCGGGAGCTGCCGGGTCGAGCCCCAATGCGTTGGAAAGGCCTGCTTCTGAAGCGGGCAGCAGTGAGCGGATCAGGTCGGGGGCGCTCTGGAAGACCCGGTAGTACCAGCGGTCGGTGTTCACGCGGGATTGGGGCTGCAGGTCGTGAGGGGCTTGCTGCTTGTGGAGCCTCGTTTGGGGGTGGCGGCTGAGCAGTTCGTTCGGGCTGGGGAGCCGGGTGGCTCAGGGGGAAGCCCCTCCAGCGCGCTTAGGAATTTGGCCGTTGGGCACACCAGATGTGGTGTGTGGGCGACAGGGAAGCTCACGTCCTTCACCGCCCAGAAATCGTCCGGCCGCAGCTGTACATCTGTGCTGCTCTGCGGCGGCCACCGATCTCGCTGCCCAGGTCCTGCAGGTGTCGACTTTGACCAGTACGTCGTCGCTCATCTCAGGCACTCATCCGCTCGATCAGGATCGGCATCGCCAAGTCACGGGTTTGCAAGATGGGAGGGCTGGTGGTGGGTGAGCTTGATTGGACAGAAAGCTGAGCGGTTCCTTCGGGCTTGAGCTCTGGGTGGCCCATGCAGAAGACTCTCTCGAGCGCAGAGGCCTTTCATGATTAAAGACACCCGAAAGTGACTGGACATGGATCAGATCAAGAGCTGCTCGTGAGCCACTTGGTGATGGGCAGCGGCCTTGCACAGCCCGCGGTCAAAGCTGGCTAGCTGCAGGTGCAGCCGTTGGCAGAGAGCCAGATGCAGCGCATCCCCTGCCCGCAGAGGGGGCGCTTGGGTCAGACAGAGCCGGGCGGCGGCCTCGAAATCCTCTGCGGCCAGAGGCAGGGTGTGCAGGCGTTGCTCACGCAACACCCCAAACCGCTGCCAGGCTTCCTGGGATTCCTGCGGCGCGATCGTGCCACGGCGCACCTGCAAAGCCAAAGCAGATGCCAGTTCCGTGGCCACCCAGGGCGAGATCAGCAACGACTGCTTGGCGTGGGCTTGCAGAAAACTCACGGCCGTAGCAGTGCCTGCTTCGTGCACCAGAGCCGCCACCAGCAGGGAGGTGTCGAGGTAAAGGCGCCTCAATAGCGAGCCCCCTCCCGCAGCTCCTCCAGGAAGGTCGCCGCATCACTTCCTTTGTGCAGGGGTTGCTCTGTTGTGGTTGCCAGAAAAGCTTCAAGATCAAAGCCCGCCGCAAGCCGCTCAGCGGCGCGAGTGAGCTTGGCCACGGGCACCCCGCGGCGGGTGATCTCCACGTCTTCGCCTGATTCCACGGCATCTAAGAGGGCCGAAAGCTGTGCCTTGGCTTGGGCCACGTTGAGACTGCGCATCTCTTGAACAGTTAGTCACATGACCATCATAGCGGTGGTCCTGCCGCCTGGTTAGGGCTCAGGCGCTCATCCGCTCGATCAGGATCGGCATTGCCATCTGGGGGCAGGACCTCAGGGGTTGGTGGTTCAGGCGTTGGCGGCCAGCCAGGCGGCCAGGGCTTCCAACTGATCCACTGGTAAGGCCTGGATCTGGGCGGTGGTGGCGTCCGTGAGGGGGCCGCAGCGGCGGTTGAGGAGGCGGAGAGTCACGGCCGCTTCGCCTGCTTGGTGGCCCTCCTGGCGGCCTGCAGCAAGCCAGTCCTGCGCTGCTCGTGTGTGGCGCAGCTCTTCCATGGGAATGCCCGCGATCACCATGATCTCCTCGTTCTGGATGAAACAGCCCTGCTGAGTTGGGGAAGCCGTTGCATCAGCATAGCCAGCACAATCTTGTCAAGATCAGGGCGCCTGGCCAGGATCTGCTGACTGCTGGCCGCAAGCTAGCTCTCAGGTCTCACAGGCAGGGTGAGCAGATTCAGAAGCGGATCGAGCTGGGGCCGGCAGCTGAGCTCCTCCAGGTTGAGCCAGATCACCTGTTGCTCCAGGAACAGCCGCAGCGGCTGGGTGGGGCCGAGATTGAGGTGGTTGAGGGGCGTGATCACCAGCACGGCCCAGTGCTGCACCTGGGGCTGCTGCTGCAGAAAGCGGTAGGTCTGCGCTGCCAGGCGGTGGCTGAGCTCTTTGATCTCCAGTGCTCATAGCGGTAGAGCTGATCACCGGGAGCTGCCGGGTCGAGCCCCAATGCGTTGGAAAGGCCTGCTTCTGAAGCGGGGAGGAGTGAGCGGATCAGGTCGGGGGCGCTCTGGAAGACCCGGTAGTACCAGCGGTCGGTGTTCACGCGGGGTTGGGGCTGCAGCCCGTGAGGGGCCTGATGGATGTGGGGCCTCGTTGGCGGTCGGCGGCCTCGTGGCTCGTTCGGGCTGGGGCGCCTGGAGGTTCAGGGGGAAGCCCCTCCAGCGCGCTTAGGAATTTGGCCGTTGGGCACACCAGATGTGGTGTGTGTGGCGACAGGGAAGCTCACATCCTTCACCGCCCAGAACTCGTCCGGCCGCAGCTGCACATCGGCGCTGTTCTGCGGCAGTCCAGAGCGAACGCTTGAGGCTGCTGCAGAACCGCTTGCTCACGTTGTCGACTTTGACCAGTACGTCGTCGCTCATCTCAGGCAGGGCATAGCGAGTGGTGGGGTTCAGGTGTTGGCGGTCAGCCATGCGGCCATCCAGGCCGGGGCCAAGCAGTCGAGCAGGGTCACTCCTGGGGAGAAGGCTGCGCCAATGGATCTGGTGGGCCATTCATAGGTTCAGCAGCTTTCCCCGGCGCACCAGGGGGAGCAGCTCGGCCCCTGGCCGCCCTTCGGGCACACAGCACCAGCCCGGCAGTAGACGCGCCTCGCACCACAGCAAGATCACTTGGGCAGGCATCGCGAGCTGTTCGGGCTGTTCGGTGCCGTTGCTCACGCGCACAGCCGGCAGCACCTTGTCGCTGTGATGCAGGGCTGCGGTTGGCGCCAGCAAACCCTGAGCTCCCTGCTTTTTCAGGTGCCCCACCAACGCCAAACGGGCTTCCTGGGCAGCAGGGCTGGTGTCCAACACCTGATCCAGGGGCAGCGCCACGGGATCAAGGACCCGAGTCCCCCACTCCTGGGGAATCAACACAGCCCAGAGAGCTGCAGCCACACCAGCAAGGTCGCCTGGATCGGTGATTTCCTGATGCCTGATCCACTCAGCCCAGGCGACCGTGGGAGTGCTGGCGAGATAGTGCACCGGTTGATCGCCAGAGCGGTTCCAGCGGCCGCTCCCCTGACCAGCACCACTCCAGAGAAAGGGGTAGCGGCGATCGCAGACCCGAAAGCCGAGTTTCAGGGCTGTCAACTGGCGTCCATGTCAACTGGCCACCATCCCCAGGCTCGCTGAGCGGGCCAGCGCCAGAATCGGCTGAATCGCCCCATGATCGGGATCCCAGCTGCCCTGCAGGCGATCCAGGGGTGTCTGGCCATCCAGTGCGGCGCGGGGCCGCTGGAACCAACGGCGGATGCCGTAGCCATTGTAGCTGCCTTCCAGCTGCTCGATCACCAGGGCCAGCCAGTGGAGCCGGGCCGCTACGGCATCGGAGCAGCTGCGCTCACCTTTGGCATAACGCCTCACCGATACGGCGCCAATGCCGAGCAGGCTGGCCAGCAGCTCGTCGTCGGCCAGCACCTCGCGCACGGCCTGCCACTCGGTGGCGGGCGAGGGGCATTCCTCCAGACGCTCGTAGATCGCCGCCAGCAGCTGGTTGCGATCAGCCACGGCTTGCGGCCTCTGGTGGAGCCACTGCCGGGCCGCATCACTGCAGATCCCATGCCGCAACAGCCCCTTCATCGCGGTAGCGGCAGTGGCCGGAGGCTTCACCACGCCCATGCACACCACTCGCTCGGTGAACTGGGCTTCGGTAACAGCTTGGATCACGGTCATGATCCGATTTTAGACCAAGCAACGAGGTGCTGCTGCTGGCAGGCGTTGGTTGGTGGTTCAGGCGTTGGCGGCCAGCCAGGTCGCCAGGTCGGCCGGGCCCGTGAAGTCGAGCAGGGCATCGGCGAGGGCTTCCAACTGACCCAGGGGCAGGGCCTGGATCTGGGCGGTGGTGGCTTCGCTGAGGGGACCGCAGCGGCGGTTGAGGAGGCGGAGGGCCATGGAAGCTGCTTCTTGCTGACGGCCTTTGGCTTCGCCCTCCTGGCGGCCTTCCTGGCGGCCCTCGGCCAGCCAGTCCAGGACGGCACGGGTGGGTGGCACACCGGCAGGGTGAGCCCGTTCAGCAGGAGGTCGAGATCTGGCTGCCGGCTCAAGGCCTCAAGACGATGCACCTGCCGCTACAGCGTCGTGAGGAGGTGGTGCAGACGCTGCTGATGAGCAGCCGAGGGCATCACACGCGCACGGCGCCAACGCCTCACAGACGATGGGCTCACTTCCAGGCGCGCAGCCAGAGCAGGGAGACCACCCACCTGAAGGTGCAAGGCTGCTTCAACTAAATCAGCGATTTCCTGCCGCTCAATCTCAGCATCAGACGTACTGTCAATCCGGTCCCAGTCGGCACGTGCTGTGGCGGCACCCCAAGTGCTGTCAGGCTTCTGGCGCATCAGCTCGCCGTTGGCTGTGAGCCTGTATTTCACGAGTGTTGGCTTTTCGGGCGGAGATGATTCGGATTCTCCCTTGCCGCTCGGTGTAGATGACTCGGTGTAGATGACAACGAAGAGTTTCCCCTGGATCTCACCGTAGAGACGAAACCGATCTTCGCCGTAGGGGAGCCGTTGATCGGGTTCTCTGAAACCGGAGGGGTCTGAGAAGACCTGCGTGGCGAACCCAAAGTCGAAGCCACGGTCTTGGAAGGTTTGCTGGCTTTTGTTGTCATCCCACTCAAACTCCAATGACGGCAAGGGGTGAGCCCCCAATCATTCCGGGCTTCCAGCTGTGAATTCAGCGTAGGGCCTTCGCAGCGTTGCTGCAGCCAGAACCCTGGCGGGAAGGGTGCCGCGGCTTGGGGTTGGGGCTGCAACCCGTGAGGGGCTTGGTGGATATGGGGCCTCGTTGGCGGTCGGCGGCTGAGCAGTTCGTTCGGGCTGGGGAGCCGGGTGGCTCAGGGGGAAGTCCCTCCAGCGCGCTTAGGAATTTGGCCGTTGGGCACACCAGATGTGGTGTGTGGGTGGCAGGGAAGCTCACATCCTTCACCGCCCAGAACTCGTCCGGCCGCAGCGGCACATCAGCGCTGCTCTGCGGCAGTCCAGAGCGAACGCTTGAGGCTGCGGCAGAACCGCTTGCTCACGTTGTCGACTTTGACCAGTACGTGGCTCAGCTCAGGCACTCATGCGCTCGATCAGGATCGGCATTGCCATCTGGGGGCAGGGCCTCAGGCGTTGGTGTTAATGATCCAACAACTGGACTTTCGGATCTTCGAGATCATCACCCTGCGTCCAATGGTCTGGGTATGCATAGAGTCCAACATCAGCTCAATGGAGCTAGCGACCCAGGGGGAAGCTGTTCAGACACGATGCAACGACACGTCGTAACCCGGCCAGTGACCATCGGATGACACGGCCATAAGCCCCTCAACCCGCGCCTGGGCAATCAACAAGCGATCAAAAGGGTCGTGATGCACCAGGGGCAGCTGGGCGGTTTCAACCACATGGGCATCGAGCACCGGTAGGAGCGAGCCACCGGCAGCAAGGCTCTGATCGCGGAAGGCGGCCGGTGTCACATCCAACTTGCCGAGGCGGTGCTTGATGGCCACCTCCCAGATGCTGGCGACCGACACCAGGCATGGGCTGGCGGCCAACAACGTTCGTGTTTTCGTGCCCAGCCGTGGATCGTCGAGGAGCCACCAGAGCATCACCTGGGTGTCGAGCAACAGACGCATCAGCTGTTGAACAGCTCGGCCACCTGCTGATCCACAGCCTCACCGAAGGCGGCATCCACCTGGCTGGCCAGGAGCTCGGGCGAGGCCGCTACCAGAGCGCCAAGCCGCTTCAAACCGGCGGCCGACGCGCACGGCACCAACTTCACCTGGGCCTTGCCATGGCTGGCAATGATCACCTCTTCACCGGCCAGGGCTGCCTTCACCAGCCGCGATAGCTGACTCTTGGCATCCAGCATGTTCACCTGCACGACCACCAGCTCCGCACTTGGCCAGCCTAGCCAGAAATGTCTGTCGGCTTGCAGGTTGGCGAAAGGAGGCCGGGATTGCGTCCACGCCGCGCCACTCATCGATCGGTTCGTCCAGCCCGGCGGCCAGGGCTTCCAACTGATCCACTGGTTAGGCCTTGATCTGGGTGGTGGTGGACTCGCTGAGGGGGCCGCAGCGGCGGTTGAGGAGGCGGAGAGTGACGACCGCTTCGCCTTCCTGGCGGCCCTCCTGTCGGCCCTCGGCCAGCCAGTCCTGCACAGCCTGGGTGTGGCGGATCTCTTCGCGGGGAATGCCGGCGATCACTACAACCGTGTCTAGATCCGGGCGGCTGGCGAGGATCTGCTGACTGCTGGCCGCCAGCTCGCTTTCGGGCCGCACTGGCAAGGTGAGCAGGATCAGCAGGGGATCGAGGCTGGGGCGCCTGCTCAGCTCCTCCAGGTTGAGCCACATCACCTGTTGCTCCAGGAACACCTGCAGCGCCTGGGTGGGGCCTGATGGATATGGGGCCTCGTTGGCGGTCGGCGGCCTCGTAGCTCGTTCGGGCTGGGGCGTCAGGGCCTCAGGCGTTGGTTGGGTCGCCATCCGCTTCCAGCAACCGGCCGGAAGTCCCTGACGATCGATGCAGGGCAAGTTCGAGCACCGTTTCCAGACGGATCACCCGGCCCTGGAGATCGTTGAGGCGGCGTTGCTGCTCCTTCATCAGCCCGGCCATCTCTTCCAACTTGTCGTTCATCCGGATCACGGTGGTGAGAGCCGAGAGAATCCGGTCTGTGACGCTCATGGCTGCGCGGCCAAGGCAGCTCTCACCTCGGCCAGTGCCGCATCCAGGGTCTGTTCGGTGCGGCTGGTGCTGAGTTCCAGCTGCCTGAGGGCCGCTTCCAGGGCTTCCGCTTCCGCCAGGGAACGCGTGTTTGGGCCGGCGTACGCCGCTCCCGCCTCTCGGAAAAACTGCCCGAGTGAAAGGCCAAGGCTGTGGGCCCGATCGGCATAGGCAGCCTTTTCTTTGGGTGTCATCAACACGGCTACCCGCTCTGTGGCTCTCTCAGTGGCTCGCTCTGGGGGATGCTGCGGACTCTTGCCGGCTGCCACGATTTTCTGTGCATGTTCAGCACATGCTAAGGCGGATTCGGCATCGCTAGCCGGTACACCATCCACACCAGCAGCAGGATGCCGAGCTTGATGGCAGCGTTGAACAGCGTTTGGTAGATGCCGGTGAACACAAACACGGGATAGGGCATCCCCGTTTCGGCCACCTGCACCAGCTTCGAGGTGCTCAGGAACAGCCACACCGCCGTGGTGGTGAGCGGGTTGATCAGGGCCCACAGCACCGCCAGCCGCCAGGCCAGCTCACGGCCGGCCCAGAGATCGGCCAGCATTTCGCGCCCCATCTTGCCTGGCTGGGCCAGGGGGCTTGCGGGGGGTCAGGAAAGAAACGTTCAGGGACTCTTCACTGTTGGCTGAAGGTTTAGTTGCCCGGCAACTCGGGCCAGGTGCTGATCAAAACTGATGAGTGCGCCACAGCCCTCGCTGCGAGCTAAGTGGAGCGCATCGGCAAAGTCCATACCCTGCCGGTGCCACTCCAAGGCTCGCCTCACGAGGCAACTTGTAGGCCCCACGCAGCACCCATTCCAGCTCCAGCGCCACGGTGATCGGCACAAAACAGGCGCCACTGGCATCGATCAGCGCCGCCGCCTGCTCGGCCTGAGCCGGATCGTCGTTCACCAGCAGGCGCACCAGCACGTTGGTGTCGAGCGCCACAGGCAAACTCATGTTTCGGCGAAAAGTGCCGGATCCATCTGCTCCAAGCTCAGCGGTGGCCCCTGGTATCCAGTGCAGCCGATCAAGGCGCGGGCAGAGCGGCTTTTTTCGCGGTGCTCGGGAACCAGGCGCAGCCCATCAGCCTCCAGGCTCAACGCCAGCGGGCCGCCTGGCTGTAGACCCAACAGCTGACGCAACCGCGATGGGATCACCAGCTGGCCCTTGGATGACAGGGTGAGCAACGCATCCATCGCAGTTCCCTTGAACGGCTTACCACTGTAAGGCGCTCAGATCACATACGCAAACACCACCATTGTGAGAAACGGCCGAATCAGCTCCCGGTAGCGCCACAGGTCTTTCCAGTACTGCTTCTCGATCCGGTTGGGCTCGAGCACCAGCCACTGGTTGGCGGGGTCGCGGGTGCGGGTGGTGGCGGGCATCAGGGTGATGGGTGGGATGGGGATATGGGATCCGTCAGCGATAGACCTCGCGGCGATGGCCGACACGCACCACCAGGATCACCAGTGCGCTGCGCTGCCATTCGTAGACCACGCGGTAGTGACCCACCCGCAGACGCCGCAATCCCTCGAATTCACCCTTGAGGGCTGAGCCAGCGGCTGGGGTGTCGCAGAGAAGGTCGATCGCCTCCACCACCCGCACCCGATCGGCCTTGGGAAGCGCGGCGAGTGCCTTGGACGCGGAATGCTTAATCCGCAGCGAGCAGCGCATCACGCACCTCAGCCCAGTCGAGAACAGGGTCGGCAGGGTCCTTCAGGGCTGCGACCCCGCAGCGCAGATCCTCAATGTCGTCGAGGTAGTACTCGATGGCCTGGCGAATGATGTCGGCACGGCAGCGGTTGAGCTGCTGGGCGGCAGCATCCAGCTCAGCGCCGAGGGTGTCGGGGAGGCGGGCCGTGACTTGGATCATGGGAAACCCCGCAGGATCACGGTGATGTCAGTGACATTAACTTAGGGCTGGGGATCTTGATGGCTCAGGGGGGGTAAATTGCTAAAACGCGATGCAGGGACACGTCGCAGCCAGGCCAGTGACCATCGGATGACACGGCCATCAGCTCCTCGACCCGCGCCTGAGCAGCACTGGCAGGAGCGCAGCACCTGCGGCAACGCTCTGATCGCGAAAGGCGGTCGGTGTCACAGCCAACTTGCCAAGGCGGTGCTTGATGGCCACCTCCCAGATGCTGGCGACCGACACCAGGCATGGGCTTGCGGCGAGGATCCACCAGAGCATCACCTGGGTGCCGAGCAACAGGCGCATCAGCTGTTGAACAGCTCCGCTAACTGCTGATCCACCGCCTGCTGATCCACCGCCTCAGCGAAGGCGGCGTGCACCTGGCTGACCAGGAGCTCGGGGGAGGCTGCTGCCATAGCGCCCAACTGCTTCAAGCCGGCGGCCTCCGCGCACGGCACCAACTTCACCTAAGCCTTGCCATGGCAGGCAATGGTCACCTCTTCACCGGCCAGGGCTGCCTTCACCAACCGCGACAGCTGGCTTTTGGCATCCAGCATGTTTACGTGCATGACCCTTGGCTCAAGACTTGGCCAGTTAGCCAGAAATGGCTACGGGCTTGGAAGTTGCAGAGGAAGGGCTGGTGCAAGTGGGTCATTACTGGCAGGGGGCAGGACCTGGATCTGGGCCGGTGGTGGCTTCGCGGGCTTCGCCCTCCTGGCGGCCCTCGGCCAGCCAGTCCTGTACAGCCCTGGTGTGGCGGATCTCTTCTCGGGGAATTCCGGCGATCACCATGATTTCTGCCTCGGTAAGTGGAAGAACAACAGTTTTCAGATCCGAGCGGCTGGCGAGAATCTGCTGACTGCTGGCTCAGCTCCTCCAGGCTGATCCAGTGCACCTCGTTCAGGAGCGCCTGTAGAAGCCTGGGCAGCTTGGTGGGGCCGAGGCTGATTCGCTTGTGTGGCGTGATCACCACCACCTCCAGGTGCTCCACCTGCGGGTGTTTTTGCAGGAACCGACAACTCTGCGCCGCCAGGAGTGAGCGAACCAGATCCGGGGCGCTCTGAAAAACGCGGCAATTTGGGCGCTTCCTTGAGTTTGTACAGCTGTACAAACTTCTGCACAGTTGCGAATTAAGGATTCAGGTAAGCGACACGTGCTGGCTTGCTGCATATAGGTTCACCGGGTGGTTCGCGGGCTGCCGCTTACAGAAGGGCAGGTTGCTCTGCACGTAGGCGGCGTGAGTGATCAGGTCTGGTCATCCAACAGCCAGTCAATGGCGGGTCGCCAGCGCAGCCGGCGAGCGGCGTCGCCTAGATCGGGCGGCCGAGCATCGAGGCTGATCAACACAGGCTCTGCAGAGCGGCCTGTCGGTGTGTCGGCCAGCTCCAGCAGGGAGGTGACTTCCCGCTCGCGTGTGTCGGCGTCGTGGAGGCTTGCACACACCTGCACCAGCAGCTTCTGGCCATCGGGCAGCAACGCCAGGGCATCCACCTCGCGTCCGCTCTCACTGCGCAGGTACGAGAGTTCTGCGCCGCGACGCCGCAGTTCCACCAGTACCACGGTTTCCAGGGCATGGCCAAGGTTGGCTCGGCCGCTGCGGTCGTAGAGCGGGATCAGGCCCGGATCGATCGGATATATCTTGCGGGGCAGACTCTGCGTGCGGCGCAGGGAGCCGCCCCCCGCCACCAGGCTGGTGATCAGAAAGGCCTGCTCCAGATGCTGCACCAACTCTGTGAGATGCTCCCGGCTGATGGCCAGGCCCTGGGAGCGCATGGCTTGGTGCAATTTGTTCACGCTGAAGGCACCACCGGCATGGGCCAGCAGCTGACGCACCAGCCACTGCAAGGCTAGAGGGTTGCGGATGTTGTGCCGCTCCATCACATCGCGCAGCACCGTGCTGTCGACATAGCTGAGCAGCAGTGATCGGCGGCTGCGAGCATCGAGGCCCTGCACCTCGGGAAAACCACCCTCGAGCAGATAGCGCTCCAGCTGGTGCTGAAGCGAAGACCGCTCAGCACTCGACCAGTGCTCGGCTGTGATGCTGGGCTCCAACCGCTGATGCCGTAGGGCCTCCCGAAAGCTGAACGGCCACAGCAGGGTTTCCACGGCCCGACCGCGCAGGTTGGTGGCGATCTCTGCCGACAACATCTGGGCGGAGGAACCGCTCACCACAACATCGAGGGGTTCGGTGTCGATCACCCGGCGCACAAACCCTTCCCAGCCGGGGATCACCTGCACCTCATCGAGGAACAGGCAGGGCCGAAGCTTCCCTGGCTGCGGCTGCCGCCACTGGGGATGCAGGGAAAACCAGATCTCCAGGTAGGCGTCGAGCAGCTCAGGGCCGGCGCCGATCAGGCGTTCATCCTCGAGGCTGATCCAAGGAAGGCCCGAGCGCTCCATACCCGGGTTCGCCAGGCGATCGCCGAGCTCCTGCCAGAGCAGGCTGGTCTTGCCGCTGCGGCGCATGCCGATCACAGCCAGAACCTTGCCGGCTACGCGCGGGATCCAGGTGTCGCGGCGTGTGAGCACGGGCAAGGGCATGGTGATGCCATCCACCAGCTTCTGCCGCAGCAAACGCAGAAGGTTGTCTTCCATAGCGACAACCTAATGGGATTTCTTGCCGCGGACCGCGACAAGGTGTGGCTCACCCCGCCCAGATCTCCTCCAGCTGCAGCCGCAACCAGCCCAGGCGGCCAGGTCGGGCGGGCCCTGGAAGTCGAGCAGGGCCACTCCTGCGGAGAAGGTCATTCCCACATACAGCAGGCCCTCCACCTGAATCACCACATTGGACACGCTTATGCAGGGGATTGAGCAGCAGGTTGCGGGCCTGTGGCACCACCACCGATGGCACCACCAGGCCAAGCTGCTTCCCGGTCCGCAGCCAGACCCCTCCAAATGCGGCGCTGGCCTGGCCATGGGGGATGGAGTTCCAGCCCTCCGGCAGGACCGTGGGATCGGCCTCCCCGATCAGGCCCGCTGTCTTGGGTACGTCGTAGCCACACAGCACCAGCGGGGCGCTGAGTACGCCGTTGAGGTGCACCAGCACCTCCAGCACGGTGATTTCGGGTGTCATCCCCAGGTACACCGCTCGCTGCCCGGGTTGGTTCCAGCGCTGGCCATCGCGGGCCGCTCCCTGACCCGTGAGATCACCGGCGTAGCGGGCCTTGCTCAGCCGCCAGGCCCGAATCGCACCCTCACTCACACCGGGGCGCCCTGCTCCAGGGCCTGCAGCAGGCGCCGCACCTGGCCCGCGCCGATCGCTGTGCGGCAGTGCTGCAGTGGGCTCGCATGGCGCAGCAGCGGGTGGGGAGCTTTGAGCCAGGCCTCCGTGCTGGCGGGCTGCTCAAACACCCCGTAAGCCAGGCTGATTACCTCCACCAGCCGGTCTAGCCGCTCAGAGGCCACCAGATCCAGCGCCGCCTGCCCGCGACTGCGGCGCGCCATTGTGGCTTCTGAGAGGGCCAGGCCAGCAGCGCTTCGATGGCGCCGATGCAGTCGCTGGCGTTGAAGCGATACACCCGCCGCAGCACCCACACCAATTCGCACAGCACCGGCCTGATCTGGATCGTCCTGCACCAGCGCCCGCACCAGCACGTTGGTGTCGGCCGTGATCTTCACGGATTTGCGCTTACGGATTTGCGCTCGCCGCAGGGCAACCCGGCCCACCCAGTCTCGATGACCTCCTGCAGCTCCTGCAAGCTGGCCCGCTGGCTGCTGCGCCCAGCCAGACGCCCAATGAAACCCGCGATCGTGCCGGTGGCCTGCTCGGCATGGAGCTCCAACCTCCCACCGGGCAGTACCTCCACATCAAGCCGTTGGCCGGGCTTCACGCCGAGATGGGCCAGGAGTTCCTTGCTTGCTGCCGTCTTGGGGCTGAGCCAGCGGCTGGGATCATTGGCTCAGATGACCAACATCGGGGGGGCAACAGGCCCACGGCCATACCGGGAGCCCAAGGCTCAGGTGCCCCAAAGGTGAGCATTTAGGCGGGAAGCGCGCCAAAGCAGCAAGCAGGTTGGGGCCAGTGGCCAGATCTCGTTGGGCAAGGAGTTCGCTGGTCGCACCGTTGTGGTCGAAAGCCGCGAGCCTGGGGTCTGGGTTATCAAAACGGCCCAGACCATCCCCGACAGCGAGCTCTGGCTGTACCAACCGGAAGCCGCCGCTCGACTCGATCGGGCCATGGCTTCCATGGATCAACCTCCTCTCTCCGCGGACCTCGAGGCCCTGGAGCAGCACTTGGGGATGCTGTGATCGGGATGCTGTGATTGGGGTCCTGTGATTCTGCTTGACCTCAACAACCCGGAGTTTCAGGCCAATCTGCTGGCCATGGAAAAGTCAGACGCGCGTCAGTTGGAAACCGTGGCCGTGCTCAAGCCCCTGCGCCTGCTTCAGGCGATGACCTGGGAGCTGATCCAGAGCCGCCAGGGCCCTGCAGGTGAACGGCTGCACTCCCTGATGATCAGCCGGAGCTGCCGAGCTGTGGCCTGGCGCGATGGCCACTGGCTGCGGTTGCTCTCACTCCACCCCGATCACAACTCGGCCTATTGATACGGTCATCAGCCCCTCGACCCGCGCCTGGGCAATCAACAGGCGATCAAATGGGTCGTGATGGCCACCTCCCAGATGCTGGCGACCGACACCAGGGGCTGGTGCAGAGAAACGCTTGCTCGCGTTGTCGCCTTTGACCAGTACGTCGTCGCTCATCTCAGGCACTCATCCGC
This sequence comes from Cyanobium sp. NIVA-CYA 375, assembly GCF_056108345.1. NCBI lineage: Bacteria > Bacillati > Cyanobacteriota > Cyanophyceae > Synechococcales > Prochlorococcaceae > Cyanobium > Cyanobium sp. NIVA-CYA 375. Next base: position 23,574 of record NZ_JBSYHW010000040.1, read on the forward strand.
TCGATCAGGATCGGCATCGCCAGCCGGTGATTAACACGGTCATGCAGGCAGGAGCAGCTGGCAGAAGCAGGAGATGGTGGGTTGTGGGGTGCGGTGGAACCGAGCTTTGTTCCGGCTGGACAGCCTGGCGGCTCAGGGGGAAGCCTTGGCAATTTGGGCGCCTCCCTGAATCTGTACAGCCTGCACAGATTCCTGCACACGTGCAGATGAGAGGGGGGAACTAGGCGTTGCGAATTAGGCGTTCAGGCAAGCGACGCCTGCCGATGATCCCCAGCCCCTCTAGCCGGATCACCACATCGGAATCGCCCCTGCAGAAGGGTGTGGGGTCACGAAAGAAACGTTCAGGGGCTCTTCCTGCTCCCCACGCATCGATCAGCGCCGCCGCCTGCTCGGCCTGAGCCGGATCGTCGTTCACCTTGGATGACAGGGTGAGCAACGCATCCTTCGCATTTCCCTTGAACCTCTTACCAATGTAAGGCGCTCAGATCACAGCCGCAAACCTCTTCTCCAT
>NZ_JBSYHW010000041.1:0-23858 GCF_056108345.1 Cyanobium sp. NIVA-CYA 375
GGCAATACAAGAAAGCATCACAATAGAGCCGATCGCAATGGCATTGACTTTGTCAATGTTTCTCATGACTGCTTTTAGATACTTTTTGGAGTTGAGTGTTGGGGATGCTTGTTTGTAGCCAAGACTTGACACTACCTATGATAGCTCAAGGCGGAGGCGGTGGGGGCGTCCCGGCAAGTGGTGTAAATCCCTGTGCTCAGCACCGGCGTAGCCGGTGCTGACGGTCCGTTGCTCAAAGCCCTTGCGGGGGAATGGGTGGGCCGTTCTGTGACTCTGGTCGGAGCACTACCACCTTCCCGAGACCAGACCATGCCCAGCTCTGATTCTGCCGCCACGGAACTGGCGCAGCTGCTTGGCAGCGGCACCGCCGGTGCGCTGATCCCCGAACTGGTGCGCCAGGGGCTGCAGGCCCTGATTGAGGCCGAGGCCGCTGCTGCCATCGGTGCTGACCGCCACCAGCGCACTGACCAGCGCCGGGGCCACCGCAACGGCAACCGTGATCGGCTCCTGGCTACACCGGCCGGTGACATCCAGCTGCGCATCCCACGCTTCCGGACGGGGAGCTTCTTCCCATCGCTGCTGGAACCCCGCCGGCGGGTCGACCGGGCCCTGTGGGCGGTGGTGATGGAGGCCTACGTCTCCGGCGTCTCCACACGCAAGGTGGACGAGCTGGTGGTGGCGCTGGGCTGTGAGAGCGGCATCTCCAGATCGGAGGTGAGCCGCATCTGCCAGGGCCTCGATACCCAGGTGCAGGCCTTCCTGAACAGGCCACTGGAGTTCAGCCACTACCCGTACGTCTATCTCGATGCGACGTATCTCCATGGCCGGGATCAGGCCCGCAAGCAGGTGATCTCCAGGGCCGTGATCGTGGCCGTCGGGATCACGGCGACGGGCCAGCGGGAGGTGCTGGGCATCGAGGTGGGCGACAGCGAGGACGAGACCTTCTGGACCGCCTTTCTGCGGCGCCTGCGGGAACGGGGCATCTCGGGCGTGCAGCTGGTGATCAGCGACGCCCATGCCGGCCTCAAGAAGGCCATTGCGCGCTGCTGCCAGGGCACGACCTGGCAGCGTTGCCGCGTCCATTTCGCCAGGAACCTGCTGGCCAAGGTGCCCAAGGGCAGTCAGGACATGGTGGCTGCCGCCCTGCGCTCGGTGTTCGTGCAGGCCGAGGCCCAGGCCGTGGAGCAGCAGTGGGATCAAGTGATCACGATGCTCACCGAAAACTTCCCGGCCGCTGCGGCCCTGATGGAGCAGGCCAGGGAAGACGTCTTGGCCTTCCGGGCCTTCCCACCGGAGCACTGGCGCAAGATCTGGAGCACCAACCCGCTGGAGCGACTCAACAAGGAGATCAAACGCCGCACCCGCGTCGTCGGCATCTTTCCCAACGACGCCGCGATCACCCGCCTGGTGGGTGCTCTGCTGCTGGAGCAGCAGGAGGAGTGGCAGCTCGATGGCCGCCGCGTCTTCTCTGAACTCTCGATGGCCAAGCTGGACAAGACCAGCGATCAGCTCCAAGATCAACCAACAGCCGCACTTGCTGCAGCTGCCTGATCACTGATCTCCGTCAGATCACAGGCCTCGGGTTTTACACCACTCCAAGGGACGCAACCCGAAAGTGGGAGGGTGTCCACTCGGCTACTACAGCTCTGGCAACTACTGCGTGCCGAGCAGCAGCGGCAACACCCGCGGCGCCATCGAGAAGAGCGGCAACAGCTGCCCGCTGGGGTTCTACGCCTCAGGCAACTACTGCCTGAGCAGCCCCAGCAACGAGCGCGAGGCCATTCAGAAAACGGGCAACGCCTGCCCGTTGGGCTGGTTCAGCTCCGGCTCCTACTGCGTGAAGAGCCCGTGATCTCGATGCTGCCGGACCAGTGCATCGACAGTTCCTGATCAAATAACAACCACTGGGTCTGGAATTTTTTGGCGGGGCTAGCGTTCAACCCCCAATGCCAGTTGCTGATCCGGCAGCTTGGTGATTGTGATCTGCTCCACCCGCACCAACCTGGGCTGCTCATCCGCCGCAGCTTCGTAGCTGCCCTTCACACACACGGCTGCATTGAGCAGGCCGATGATGCCTCCGTCGTAGAGGGGCTCGTAGATGCAGCGCATGCCGCTGCTGGCCCCCCTACCCCGGATCTCAAAGCGGCGGGCATCGAGATCCACCTCCCGCACCACGCCCTCGAACTCACCATTGCCCTTCAGGCGCCGGCTGCTGGGGGTATTGAGGCTGCGGCCAATGATCTGGCGGCTCTGCTTGGTGAGGGGCTGAGCCGGGCCCAGATTTTCATCGGGCTGCGGGCCGCTGAGGAACAGCTCACTGATCGCCTTGTTCTGGGCGGATGGTGCCAAGCGCCTGGCTGCCACCATCACCGTGTCGCGCACGGCGGGATCGGGGAACTGCTCGTAGATGGCCTCGCTGATCTGGCCGTCCCGAATCAGACGTGGAATTGCAGGCAGGCTCTGCACGGCCGTCTGCACTGCCTGGTAAAGGTCATCGGTCACCCCGGGTAGCACCGCCTGGCCATCGGCACCTACATCCCCGGGGCGAGGCACCCGCATGCCAACCACAAGGCTGCCGTAGGTCACCCCTGCCAGCTGGGGGTCCAGATCGGCCGGCCAGCGCACCTTCTTCTCTTCCATTCCGGCGATCGCCTTGGCCACCTTCTGGATCTCGTCCCGGAGCTTTCCGAAGACAGTCGTCACCAGCGACACAGGCGGCTCTCGATGGGCGACACCGGGCCCCCGGTAGCGGGCGATCAGATCCGCGTTGTCGGCCAGCAGGGCATAGGAAAAGTCCTCGCGGTAGAGCTTGGCCAGCATCTCCATGTAGGCACTGGTGATCTCTTCCGGCTCCTGCCCCATGCGCCTAGCCAGTTCCCGAGCGGACTGGAGCTCCCGGTGAATGATGCGGGCTTTGGCCTCTATCGCGTCGATCCAGCCACTCATCAGATCAACCTCAACACGCCCTTGCGGTGGCCGTGGTGCAACCCCATCTCGAAGGCTGTCTGGGGTCGCAGGGTCTGCAACAGATCAACGAAGTCCTGCTTGAGACCCTTCAAGCCTGGGAGCATCTCGATCTGATAGCAACCCAAGAGTTCGGCTTTCCGCTGAAACAGAATCTGTCCTTCCCACTGCTCTTCATCGGAGAGGCCGCTGAGTTCCAGCACGAGATTGATGTTGCTGGGGCTGGCTTTTTTGCTCACATAACTGCCATCGAGAAGAACCGGAGGCGCCATGGTGAACCGCGGCGTCAGTTCAACAGCGATGAACTCCCGCAGCAGTGAGGTCAGCCGCCGCCGCTCGTCATTCCAGGCCAAGTTCACCTCTACCTCCTTGATGGTGCACTCATGAATGCCACCAGGCAGCAGGCCAAACCGATCGAAGGAAGGGATCGGCATCCGCTATCCAGCAATCGCTGCCCCGAGGCTCAGGGCCCTGCCTGCTGCTGCGACAGATGAAGCCGCCTCGATGATCGTGCTGATGGCGTAGCCGGGCATGGGCTGCCGCGATTGCCAGGTTTATACCCAGTCCTCGGCGATCCGGGTAGCTGATGACAGGGTCCGATGGCATACCGGCCGGGAGTGCCAGCCGGGAGAGGCGCTGGCGCCTCAGAGCACGTGCACCCTGGCCTGGGGCCCAAGCACTCGCTGCTGATTGGAGGCCAGGATCAGGGCCTCGGCCCTGGGCGCGTAGTGCGGCTGGGCGCTGATGCGCCCCTCGCGATCGAGGAACAGCACCCGCAGCAGCTGGCCGGCGGCAACCGCTTCGCGGAAGCCGGGGCTACGAGCAGGTGCACCGAGATGATGCGGATCGGGCAGGCGCGGACCAGGAGAGTGGCGGCCATGGCTGGGCTGGCGAACGACACCGCCGTTCAGCCCCCACCCATGACCACCCACAACGCTTGTCATGGAGTCGAGTCGAGGCCCTGCACGCCGAAATCCCAGTCCGTAACTGAAAGACCAGCCAGGCCCTGCTCGATCCGGGGCGTCTTTGACAGAATGGGGACGCTGAGCAGCATGCATCCCGTGCGTCTCTACACGGTGGGCCACTCCAACCAGACTCTGGGCCAGCTGGTGGGACTGCTCCAGTTGCATGGGATCAACGCTGTGGCGGATGTCCGCTCCATGCCTTACAGCCGCCGTCTACCACAGTTCAACAGGCCTGAGCTTGAGGCGGAGTTCCACAAGCACGGCATCCGCTACGTGTTCCTTGGAGAGGAGCTGGGCGCCCGGCGGGAGGAGGAATCGGCCTACGACGGGCTGCAGGCTGCCTATGAACGTGTGGCTCAGTTGCCAGCCTTTCAACTAGGCCTGAGCCGGGTGCTGAAGGGGCTGGGACGAGGGATGACCCTGGCGCTGCTATGCGCAGAGCGGGACCCCCTGACTTGCCATCGATCAATCCTAGTCAGCCGGCACCTTCAGGCCAGGGGGGTGGACGTGCAGCACATCCTTGGAGATGGATCACTGGAGAGCCATCAGGAGCTCGAACACCGCATGCGCCGGGCCTTGCAGAGACTCGGCATCTTGGAGGTCTCAGGAGGAGATGTGCAGCTGGATCTTCTAGGTCGCGAGGTCACTCAGGGCCGACCAATCAGCCCAGAAGAAGAGCTTGATGAGGCCTACCGCCAACAGGGGCGACGGATTGCTTACACCAAACCACTGATTGCCGCCTGATGCATTCCCATGGGTAAGAAGATCACGCTCTACACGATTGGATTCACCAAGAAGAACGCCAGGCAATTCTTTGAATTGATACAGAAGAGTGGAGTAAATAAAGTGCTGGACACGCGACTGAACAATGTTTCGCAGCTGGCGGGATTCACCAAGAAGGATGATCTTGCATTCTTCTTGGATAAGGTGGCTGGGGTAAGCTATGATCACGCCCTGAAGCTCGCGCCTACTGACGACATTCTAAAGAGCTACAAGAAAGGCGAGATCACCTGGGACACATATGCCACCGCTTACAACGATCTGATCGACAAGCGCCATGTCGAAGATCTCTTTCCAGCAGACTTGCTGGATGGGGCTTGCTTGCTTTGCAGTGAGGCAACTCCACACCATTGCCACAGAAGGCTGGCAGCAGAGTTCTTCAAGAATCATCTTGGAGGAGGAGTGGAGATCGTGCACCTCTGAGGTATGGAAACTACTGTGCTCTGCCTGGCCAACTCTAAAAAGGAGGGCGAACGCTGCATCGCCGGCATCGATGTGCGTACCGGGCAGTGGGTACGCCCCGTAAGCCGCCATACCCCAAAAGGGGAGGTGCCTCTTCGCGAGCGTCAGGCAAATGGCCAAGAGCCGCAACCCCTAGATCTAATCCAGATGGATCTAGCTCACAATGCTCCTGCTGGGTTTGACTACTGCCATGCCAAAGAAAATCGCTGGATCGAAGCGACACCCTGGACAAAGTTAGGTGTGGCTGGCACCAGAGATCTTCATCGCTATCTCTGCACCGCTGCTCGGATCCTGCATTCCCAAGCCAAGTACACACGTCCCGACGTGATCGAGTTAAAGCCACTTGCTGAGCGCACGACTCTTGAACTTCGCAAAGTACGCCGTATTGATTTTGACCAAAGTGGCGGCAAGTGGAAAGCCACGCTGTCCACAGCCGAAGGCATTGAGCTTCGGGGGATTAGCGTCACTGACTGCGTACTTACTGAACAGCTCAATGGTCGGGAAATCACCGGGCAGCAGGGCTATGCAGTGATCAGTCTCAGTGTTCCTTGGACTCCACCGATAGAGGACTGGGCTGAGGGGCCTGTGGGCTGGAAGCTACTGGCTGGTTGGATTACTGAATAGGCTTAAAGAGTGAGTTGCGAACCATTTTCCCTGAAGGCATCGAATTTGGCCAAGCCCCAGCATGGTTCTAGCGTTGATGAAGGGCCAGGAGATCAACCTGACTTGTGGGAGTCCATGCCTGGAGGTGTTGCCCCTTAGCCAACAGAGTGAGGAAGTCCAGCATCAAGTGGCTGAGCAACTCTCCCAGCTTTCGATCGAGCCCCTGATCTGCGCAGCTTGCTGACCGTTGCAGTGGTCAGGTGATGTGATGAGGCCCCACTCAAGGTGGGGCCTCCTGACGCTGCCATCCATCCACTGCCGGTGACTACTGCTGCACCAAGAACGCCTCAATCCAGTCGTGGTGGCACTTCTGGTTGATCCGATCGGCGATTGTCACCGCTTCCTCTGGCACCTGGAACCGCTTGCGGAAGGCCCGGGTGAGGCTCTCCAGCCGGGGCCGGGGGAGCGCCCGCAGGCTGCTGTGGAGGTGCTGGATCGTTCTGACATCGAGTGCCACCTGGCCGGGGTCGACCAGGGCCGGGGATGCAGTGGTGGGGGAGGGAGCGCCAGCCGCCGCCCGGCTCACGGAAGGCTGCTGCCCACCTGGCCGCTGCACTCCCTCTCCCTGACCTGCTGCGCTGCTGACCTGCCGCTGCGCCTTGTCGTAGAGCGCCAGGCCAAACGGGTTCCCAAAGGTCATCAGTGCCCGCTTCATGGCGTCGGTTTCGGCCTCCTTGAGGGCGGATTCATGGGCCTGCCCCAGGTCGACGTCGATGCCGTGGCCGGCGCCGCTGCCCTCCCGAACCAGGGGCATCAGGCTTCCGGCGCTAACAGTGACGCGCACGCGGGCGGTGTAGGTGACGCCCCAACCGTGCTTCTGATCCCGGCCGATTGTTCGTTCCGCCTGGGCGACGCAGCGGACGGCGATGGTCTGCCGCTGCCAGCCATCGAAGCCAAAGATGCGGTTGGCTTCCGCGATCACCTGCCAACCCTCCAGATAGCTCACCCGGCTGCGGCCCTGCTCCCGCTGGCGGACGTTGGCCCGATCGAGGGGAGCGGCGAGGGCAGCGAGCTGCTCGGGGGAGAAGCCTGGGGACTGAACCGAGACGGCAGCCGACGCTGATTCCGGCGTGGCTGATGAAGAAGCAGCCTCGGCGCGGTCAGTAGCTCGGATCAGCTCCAGGGCCGATGGCGGCCTTTGGGCAGGGCGAGGAGCAGAGGGGCGGCTGGAGGTGCGGGTCCCGTTGGCAGAAGGAGCGGCGACGGTCATGGCGATGGAAGCAATGGTGTGAAGAGGGGAGGGGTCCCGGCTGCACCACCGGAATCCCACTTGCAGGTGGCCTGAAGCCGTCAGTGGATGCGCCAGCTGCGACGGGAGAGGAGCTGGGCGCCGGTGATCTGGCGGCCAGCCTTGAGGGCCTCCTTGATGGCGGCCTTATCTGGCTTGCTGGTGGTGGTGACGGTGAGCCACTCGGAATCGAGTGCCTGTTCGTCGACGATCACGACGGCGGAGGTCCTGCGGCTGCTGAGCTCGTGATTCGGAAACGAGAAGCGGGTGGCGGTCGGCTGCAGCTGGTTGAGGACAAAGATCAGCGACTCCTCCAGGGCATCGGCCCGGCTGGCATCAGAGCGGGCCAAATCAGCGAGGCGCTTGGCCTGCTGCTGCCGGTAGGCGGCCTGGCCGCGCAGGTGGTCGATCACCCAGCAGGTGGCATCGGCCTTGGCAGCGAGGGCCGCATTGTTGCCCTCCTCTGCAAGCAGTGCCGCCTCCAGCTCGGCGAGGGCTGAGGCGCGCTGCTCGGGATCATCCGCCTCCAACTGCTGAGCCAGCTGGCCGATGGCGGTGGTGAGCTCCTGGGCCTCGACGCCCAGCTGCCAGAGCGAGCCGGAGCGCTGGAGGGAGCAGGACGGCCCGGCGGCTTGGGTGAGGGAAGGAGCGGCGGGGGCGGTGAGAACAGCCATGGGGTGGTGAATGGGGATAAGGGACAGGAAGAACGGGGCAGCGGATGCGCCTCAGGCGGCGAGGGGCTCCGGCGAAAACAGCGGTGGCACTTCCATCACCACCACCGGCACCGGCGAACGGGAGGAGCAGCGGCGGGCCTGCTGCACCAGCGAGGCCGTGCCTGCCCCACCGGGGAAGGCGATCACCAGCACCGAGGCGCTGAACGCTGGGGAGGTGTGGGCCTGGGCCTCGACCAGGGCCTGCTCGAGGAGGCGCCGATTGCGGATGGGGCCGGCACAGCGGCCATAACGGCGCCACTCGGCAGCGAGGGACTGGACCCGCCAGCCGAGCTGATGGGCGGCACGCCCGATGGCCTGATCGGCACCACGGGCACCGCCATGGAGCAGCAGATGAACGGCACGGCCACCGCTGCGCTGGAGCAGGGCGGATGCGATGCGCTCCTGAGGCCAGACGAGATCACGGCCACCGGCAGCGACGATGACGACCGAGCGATCGGCCAACGCCGGCGGCGGCAGGAGAGCGGGAAGCGGCAATGCAGCGGCCTGGGCCACTGCAGCAGAGAACAAGCTCATGGGCTACAGAGCAAACGAACGGGGCAAGTTGTCCGAGGATTTCGTTGCCGCAGGCGATGGGCTCATGGCCTTTGGCGCAGCTCTTATTTTACCAGTACAAACGCACTAATTTGCGGGCAAAGCGGCTGCGGGGCAATGGATCTACGTAAAGCAAAGCCATCCGCTGATGGATCGGCGAGCTGATAAGCAAGGCCACCAGATTCAGCATTGAATGCCCAGCTGGCCGCGCAGCCGCGCGAGGAAACCTGGGGCCTTCCCCTTCCTTGTCAACGCGGGCGAAAGCCCGGCCACCGCAGCCGCGGGAGGACGGCCATGCCTGCCCACCCCCACACCGGCCCCGGAGCGGAGGGCGGCGGCGGCTGGCCGATGCACGCCACGGCGCAGCCGTGGCACGCTGAAGGACGGCCGCTGCCGACCGGAGCCCTGCGGAGCCTGACGTTTCCTCGCAGCCACGCAAAGGCGACAGCCTGCAAGAGATGCAAGAGAAAGCTGGGTGCTGATCCCAGCTCAAGTCGGATGACCCCGACTCCGGACTGCCCACCACCAGGCATGCAAGAGAGGAACGCAGGGCCTCAGACCCCTCTGTTCTCTTGCACTTTCTCTTGCAAGCAAGAAAAAAGGGTTCCCAGCACCGCCGAGAACCCTTGGTATCACATATCGGGGCGACAGGATTCGAACCTGCGACCTAGTGCTCCCAAACCAATCGATTAATCCTGATCAGCACTACTGAAACCAGTTGCGGCAACTGACTTTGTCTGAGGCTGTCATGGCCTGTCAGGTCCAAAAAAGCCATTTTTCCGTACAATTGTACGAATGGTTGTTTGAGTGTTCCATGGCTGCGAGAGCCCGTCATGACCAGGCCTGGGTGAAGGGTTTTCGGGTCTCCATTCGTACAAGTACGGCTGAGGGTTGGTGGGTCCGTGAGCATCGGGACCGCATGCGTCTCGAGGTAAAAACCGCCGACGGCAGGATGACATCTGTGGCCCTCCCCTTTGATTGGGCCAAGGGGCAAACGGGCGATGCGGTGGCAAGGGTGCGCTCCATTTATCGCCTAGTCGGTGAGGGCCACACCTTGAAGGCCGCTGCAACCCTGGCTGCCGGAGAAGCACCAGCGGCACCAATTGATTGGCCAGCTGTGGCGGAGAGATTTCGGGTCCAAAAGTTGCAGCACGGCACGACCGTGAAACCTGAAACCTGGGAAGCCCACTACCTACCTGTTGTCTCCGCTGCCGTGGAGCTCCTTTGCAGTCGAAAGGCACCGATGAACCCTGCCGATCTGATGGATCAGTGCATCAGAACCTGGCCTCCTGGAAGCCGAACGCGCCAAATCCGAGCTCAATCACTGGCTCAGTTCCTGCGCTTTGGCGTTCACCGCGCTGGGTTGCCTGTCCTCTGGGTACCGCCATCCGAGCTACGGCAGCACGTGGGAACCAAATCCAGAGAAGCGGCATCTGCCACTCAGAAAGGAGATCCCTTCAGCGACCAGCAGATTTTGAACCTGATTGATGGGTTACCTCAAAATGAGGCTGGCTGTCGTTGGGCCGACAGCGTCCGACTAATGGCCGAGCTGGGCCTGCGTCCGATCGAGCTGCTGCATCTGACGATTCGTGCAGATTCAGCCACGCGAGAGCCCTACTGGTGGTGCACCTATCGAAAGCGCAGTGGTGGGGGGTCAACAGATTCACGCCGGTTATTCCCGCTGCCATTGATAGGAGAAGACGGGCAAGCAAGCAGCTGGAACTTGATGCAGCGATGGCAGGCGAATTTGATCGAGCTGCCACCACTAAATAGTGGGAACAGTCCTGCAGATTGCATCAAGACATATCTAAGCCGTCAGCAGTCATGGAAGTCGCTGCGACAAGTAATGGCTGCAAATGCCCAACGTGCAGTTCCTTACAGCTTCCGGCATAGCTACAGCCTGCGCGGTCATCAACGTGGGATTGATGCTGGCAGCATGGCGCAAGCAATGGGTCACAGCTTTGAGGTGCACTGTCGCTCCTACCCATGGGCGAGTGCTGCTGGGACAATTGCAGCATTTCAGCGAGCCAATGCGGCAGTGGCATTGGCCTCTATTGCTTGAGGTCAGCCAGGTTTGCAAATGGAATTGGAAATTGTCTATTGGCTCTAGTAATTACCTAATTTCATTAAAAAGGCTTGCGCGTGGAGTATGTGGCACAAAGTTAATGAGGTACATGGCATGCTTACGAACATCCTCAATGCACACCAGCAGCATTGGGGCTGATCAAGGCGCTATTGTTACCGCTGCCAATGGTGACACAGAATACCTAATGCCTTGAGCAATATCTTCCTCGGAAGGAATACGCAATAGGTTTACAAGGTTGCTTTCGATTTCCGGAAGATCAGAGCGAGTGCGAACTTCTTGTGGGTCTTTAACCCTGCTGGACGAGCAGAGAGCTCGTACTATCCGGGCACGCGCATGACCAACCACTTCTGCCGGTTGTTTATCTGATGCAACTATGAATAGTCTCAGTTCCACTGAGGCTTCCGACCAGCGACCAGCCTTCTGTCTCAGTTCCTGACGCAGAAAAAAGAGACAGGTAACTACTCCGAGCTCGCTTACTTCTGGGTCAAGGATTGACGATCTATTAACAAATGCGATTCCAGATGAACGATTCGGAGTCAGAACATCGCGTAAGGCTCGTTGCACCCAATCGAGGTTAAACCCGAGGCTCAATGCCATTTCACCTCCAGGCCCAGTGGCAACTAAACCACCAGTATCGCCACAGGCATAGATCTTTCCATTCGCTTGAATAGTTTTAACACTCTCCTCTACAGCGATAATTTCGTCATCTGAAAATTCAAAAGAGGAGAATGTTGCTCCCGGCCCATCAGAAGCACCACAATATTTGACGAGGAAAGCGCCCAGGTCAGCCCAGTGTGCCTCGCCTGCAGTCGCTGCTCGTATGAGCTCAGACTGGCGCCTGTATAAGTCGTCAAAACTATTCCAAGTACGAAATCCTTCGTTCACCAGTCTTCCAATTTCATCGGCCTCAGGGGATCCTTGATGGAGTGGGCTAGATACATCACCCAATATTGTTTCCAATTCTTTAGGTGGTACTAGAGACATCACGCGGCTAAAGAGCATTTCAAACTCCTCTGGTGCAAGATGGCGAGCAACTAATGCAAGCTTGTCGCGAGCAATGCGGTACATATCAATCTCTCGACTGCCCGCTGCCACGACCGTATCAACAACGATTGTTTTACGAGAACCAAATCGATGTACACGGCCGATACGTTGCTCAAGATCCATTGGGTTCCAAGGAACATCGAGGTGTATGAGGTATCGGGCACGCTGCATATTCAGGCCTTCACCACCAGCTTTTGACGAAACAAGAAATTGCGGTCCATCATCAGATTGAAAGTGAACAATTTGCTTCGTACGCTCATTGTCAGTCTGATTACCAATAATTATCGCAGGCTTTGTTCCAAAACGCTGTTCGAGAAACGATGCAACAACGGAGACTGTTTCTACAGGCTGTGCGAATAGCACAACCTTTTCTCCACCAGCATTATCGATAAGCTTGCAAACGGCATCCCATTTGGCTTGGGAAGATCCACTTCGGATCAACTCCACTCCATCATCTAGCAACTGTGCCAGCAGCGTCGGATCAGGTCGCCACTCCGCTTCGTCCATCTCTTCCTCATCTTCTTCTCCCACTTGTTGCAGTGCGGCACTACCAATCTGCTTAATAAGTCGCCCAAATAATATTGGTAATGGTTCATCAACTGCGCCACCTCTGTAGGGTCGCAAGGTGGCCAGGGCTACACTTAAGGAGGGATGCTCTAAAGTCCAGTTTAGACGTCTTATTCCAAGTCGTATTAGAAAACCAAGACCGGCCTGGACGCTGGATGCAGCCCATTGAAGCGCCTGCCCCTTTGCCCAGCCAGCTGCACGTAGCCGTACTCCGTTCAATCCACCTATTTCATATAGTTCAGCTACAAGGGAATACCATTTTTTATAACAATCACCAAGTTCAACAACAATTGGTTTTCGGATGTCACGAGATGGAAAAAGGGGCGCACCTCGCCAGTCTCTTACTCTGTCCTTTGTTCGAAAAATAACCCTTCCCGCAGCACCTTTTATATCTTTGCCATCATCAGAAAGCAATCTCAGGATGTTACTAAATCTGGCTTCGCTTCCTTGATGTGGGGTGCCACTCATTAGGATTAGCCTCCCTTCTTCAGGCTGATTTTTAATTAACTGACTAACTAGCTTGAAAGATTGGTTAGGCTTGCCTCCAGATGGACTCCAATCCGATAGGTGGTGGCATTCGTCAACAATCAGTGCGTCCCAAGGTCCGCTTTTGACAACCTTTTCCAAATTGTCACCAAATACTGCCTTGTGAATACTTGCAATTACTATTTTGTCATCATCAAGCCGTGCATCGGAGCCAGAACCAGCAACCCATATACGTGCATCAATGTCAAGTTTCTCTCTAAACTCACGCGCTACGTTGCTTACTAAGCGTGCTGGGGCCAGATAGAGTATCCTTGTGCGGGGATCACGCTCTAGTAATTGACGAACAATAAGGCCAGCTTCAATAGTCTTTCCCAATCCCACTTCGTCGCCGATTAGCACCTTCTTTAGTTCAGGGCTCTGCAGAATGTGCTGAACCAGGCTGACCTGGTGCATTAGTGTGGCGGCCTTACGTGCATCCAATCGACGCTGTGGATCTTCTGCTACAAGAAATGCGGCATAAACCCGGGCCAGGGTTCTTGTAGACATTGACAACCACCCGTCTCCATCTGAAAGCGCTCGTAGCGCTAGTTCAGTGGCTGGAGTAGGGATCTCTTTAACCCTTCGTTTGTCGATATTTGTTTCAACAAGTGGTGGGTGTGTATCTGCTTCGCATAGCCGCCTAGGGATGCCGACTAAGTCATAGGTTACAAAGCCAAAATCCTCTACTGTCCGTAGCAATGTTCTTCTGTGACCTGCATATTCAAAAAGCATATATGTTTCTTATGCGGATATTTTGAGTGCAAGCTCATCAACTGTGCCACCTGGAAAGCTATCGATCGCTAAACTAACTTCTGCCAGAACTGGTCCACGCTTCTGTGCATCAGATCTACGAACACGTGCCTCATGGCTTTCAATGATCAAATCCGCAGTGGCCTGAAGTGGATCGCCGCCTTTCTTTAGCTCATGTTGTATCTCTTCTCTGACTCGTTTCGCATTTTCTTGCAGGATTCTAATAGCGGGCTCCTTTGCTGCCATCGTTGCTACTTTGGCGAGCCGAGTGAACAGCTCAAGGATGCGCATTTTTACTCCCGGTCCGATGTCATCACCATCTCTTACAAAACTTTCACACGCACTTTTGATTGGAATTCGAATTGTTGTTGAGAGTTCGGATTTAACAGTCTGGCGCAGTTCATCGGCAGCTTCTTTCCCTACTGACTTCATCTGGCTTGCAAGAGCAGCAACACGATCCTGTTGAGTCTGCAAGAGTTGCTTCTTAATCGTTGTCCCCCCGTACTCATTAGCCCAATCGCAGAGCTCCTGAACTATCTGTACCGTATCACTAGCAAAACTCGTGGTTTTTGTGCGAATTGCTCGCAGCAGCTTTTGCCCCCAGACAGCAGCCATGGGTTCCATGAAGTAACCAGTAATGTCATCTGGAAGATTTATATTGCGGCTGCCATAGAAAGAACCTCCACGGCGAACAGCGGCCCTCAAGGTTGCCCAATGGGCGCCTCGCAGGCTTCTCAGATACTCGCTGACATCCTCCTCTGCAACCTCGCGTGCTTCAAGGACTAGCGCCTCAATTTTCGCTTGAACAGTTTCGTCCAGAAAGTTGCGAAAGGCTGCCGCGCGAGCGCGGTATTCCTCCTTTTTATTTACAAGGATTGGTTTCAGTGATTCTTCTAGTCTTTCAGCTTCCTCTGCCGCGCGATCTTCTTGCCTCCACTGCGCTTCAATAAGTTGTATTTCGCTAATTAGTGTGGTCGATAGTCGTTGAGTGATTTCTTCTATTGATGTATTTCTTCGTTCGGTTTCTCTCTGCGCAAGAGATGCCAAAGAAGCCTGAAGCTGAGGAACTCCGGTTTGTTCTGCATCCGTCAAGAAAGGGCGGTCTTCCTCGTCGTCAAGCAATAGCTTCCGCAGTTCAGGTGCCGAAACTGGATGAATCTCTAATGACTCGATAATGCTAGCTCGTGCTTGGCTTCGCGCAAACTTAACGGTTTCATTAGAGGAATCACCAATCTTTCCCAATTGTTCAACTATTTGGGCTTTCATACGCGGCTTAAACTCTTCTACCAGTCGAGCAAAAACATCTCTCTTTTTTGGTCGTGGTTCACCCTGCTCAAGATTGGATGTCTGATTTTGCCACTCTGTTTGAGCTACATCGTCCACTCGCGTGACAGCAATTAGCATCGAACACGCATCACTAGTAGGATCGTCTGCGGAGCCAACTAGACGTTCCCAGTAACCGCTAGTTCGTAGTAAGTCCATGGTGGACTCAGTAGGGCCAGCACGGTCGACGGTGACTATTACTGCTCGGGCCTTATCACGTACATAACTCTTTGTCACGTCTCGATAAGAGTCCTGCGCAATACCAATGCCTGGTAGGTCCACAAGAACTACGCCAGTTCTAAGTAGATCAGAGGGCCAACCTACTTCAATTCGTTCGATTAGTGGTGAAAGGAACCCAGCTGCGTGTGCTGTCATGTCTTCATGAAAGCCTCTGGGGTCGTTTCCCTCCCTTCTTTCGTAGCTTCTGTCCTCCTTGGATAAACTTAAAATGTCTTGAACACGTTTTATCCGTCCCATATCATCGGCATCAATTATTGCGCCCCATCTCGGCGTATAGCCGCAGGCTTGCCTAAGTGCGTCAACTAGGTACTCAAGGGGTCGATCGGCAAACTGCTTGCCACAAACTATATTCTTGGCTTGTTTTATGTTTCCTTCCATTGCGTCTTCTGGTGCTTCCTCACCATCAACAGCTGTGATGCCTGAATTTACCTGTGCCTGTTGTAAAACCTCAGCAGTATCGTCGTCTGTCAGTTGGCTTGCCAATTCGGACTGTCTGATGACTATCTCTGCATCATCGTCAGCACTGACGGCAATTCCAGACTTTCTTTTTGCTGCACGAAGCTCCGATTGCAGTCTGGTCTCTAGAGCGAAGGCAAGTCTCCAGAGATGTTTCTTCGGATGATATGTAACGTGGAAGCACTTTTCCGAGCTGAAGCGTACCTCCGTGGCCTGCGCCGTTAGAGGGCCTATGCCGCCTGCTGGTAGAATTTGGCTTGCACCAGCTGCAATTGCATTTAGGAGTGTGCTTTTGCCAACTCCTGAGTTGCCTAGAAAGCATATTGTAACTTCGTCCTTTGACGCGAGTAGGCGTGCTAAGCGTTGCAGATCCGCTTGTACGGCCTCAATTCTGTCTGGGCAGTGCTTGATAAGCAACGGCATGGCCGCTTGCTCACACCACTTGAGTAGCTCGTAGGCATCCATGTTTTCCTTTTCAGGTCGAAGGAATCTGTTTTCCTGTAGCTAAAACCCACTGAACCTTACCCGAAAAGCTGGAAATTGGCTAGAGAAATGCTATGTGTCTTTAGGTCTGGCTGGTTCAGTGGTTAAGTCCCTTGTATTCCGTTCTGACAGCCCTCGCCAGTTTCGGCCCTGCTTCTATTGGGTATTTACTTGAAATGCCGTCCAAGCAGGACGAATTCCCTTGGTCTTGAACAACTCTATGAGTTTGGATGTATGCATTGTCTGCCTGCGTGTTGGGGCGGGCTCGTGTCTTTCGTTGTAGTGCTTGCTACTCCTTTGTTGATCGCTGGTCCAAGCATTGCTATTGCTCCCGGTTTGTCTACGTCAGATTGCTCATTCTGGAGCCTAGGTGGAACGTCTTAATCATGTCGGCTTTGATTTATGCATTCTTTCTCGCTGCAGCCTACGGCTCGTTTCTTCGCTGTAAGGAGTTTCAAAACAACACAACTATGCAGAAGCTGCATTGAAAACGGTCAAAGCGATGGGCAGCCTGCTCTTTCGCAGGAAGATGGCCCTGCGAATCAGCTGGTTGCCCCATAGTTGCTCTAGATCAACGTTTCGATCATGCAGCTTCTTCGTCTTGAGCACGGTCACTGGAATTTCTTCTGCCCAGTAACCGGCAAAGAGGTCTACAAAGAAGAAGGCGGCTTTAACGCCGCTACCTTCCGTGGCGGCTGGCACCAGGAGGTGCCTACCGAACCCCTAAACCTGGCGCCTGGACTTCAGCCTGCTTGGGATGCCTACCTGGCCGAGGTGGAAGCAGAGGATGGCGACCTCGATGTGGCGGCCTTTCTTGAAAGCGTCGAGCAACCCGGCTGGGTGGCTTTTGAGATCACCACCTGTGGCATGGCCTGCGGTCCGGTGTGGGAGACCACCTGGACCGTGCTCGACCTCAGCGACAGGAGCTAGCTTTAGCCGGCTTACAGTAAATCTAATCAGCAATGATTGCCGCGAGCAGTCGAGCTTGCTAAAATGTCAAAAAGTACAGACTAAAATGGGGAAGAAACGAAAGAATAAACGCTATTCGCAAGCTGCGGCTGGGGCTTTAATCACGCCAGCACCAGCAGACGCGGAAAGCAAGCAGAGCATTCATGAGCGATCATATCCACCGAGAAATGTCAGGAACTCAGCGATTGCTCGAATACTCAATAAAAAACCGAGTAACCGTAGCGGCCTTGAATGGTGGCAGCTTGGCGAATACCAGGTAATCAACGGACTTCTTGATAAAGATGAAGCACAGATCATCTCCGGAGAAGAGTGCCTGCTAGAGGGGGCATTGCTCGATAAACCTTATCCAGCTTGCTTGATAGACCTTGGCTGGATTCATCTTGAAAGGGGGAGCATTGTGCAGGCAAAGAAGTATTTCTTGGATGCGACTAGAGCTGATGCTTCATCGCGTGATGCTTGGGCCTTCCTTGGAATCACTGAGATTGCCACTAACAATCGAGATCGGGCAATCAAAGCGTTTCAAAAGGCCATTAGTCTTCTCGGGGAAAACCGCCACGAATCAGACGTCGAGACACTCAACCTATTGCAGGCCAGCCCTGAAATACCGGCAGCGTTAAAGACACGCACCAAGATATCGAAGTTTAGCCTAGACGAAATATGCCAGTTCAATCAAGAAGATCAAGCCAAGGCAATTCGCCTAATGATTGACCAGGCACTAGATACAGAGTTGTCACGTGAGCATGTCAAGGAACTTCTTGATCTGTTATGTCACATTGAGTACTCAGGCCTATCCAGCCTCAGTAGGACAATTGATGCGTGCACTAGGTCTATCGAGTACCTCGATACAACCTTTGCTCCCCATCTATATATGGGTCTAGCCTATAAGAAACTAGGCAAAAAAGTGCTTTCGCTTGAAGCCTACAGAAGATGCATCGAAAAGAACCCTGCCTGTGAATTGGCAATTACAAATATTGCAGATCTTCTGGGAGAGGTTGGAAGACCGAGAAAAGCATATAACTATTTGCTCGCATTCCGCAATAGTGGCGCTCCAATAACATCTGGAAACTTTTACAATAATCTTGGCAATGCCATTGCCAATCTTGGAATGGCAATTCGTGATGAATTGGACTGCCGGGAAAAAGCCCTGGAGCTTGACCCAAAGAATCCCAAGACCATCTTGAACTATGTGGTCTCTTTGCTTGCCAACGGAGATGTGATCAAGGCGAAGGGGTTGATGTTCAAATACAAAAAGAAAATAGTATCTAGCCTGGGTGCAGAAAGTATTGTCTTTCACGAGAAGCTAATTGAAGCGCTGATAATGATCACAGATCCATTTGGCCTGATGGTCATGTACGACGAGCTACTGCCAATTCTTGGTAGTAGGGATGCGGCTGTATTTTTGGTTAAAGCATGGGAGAGCCGGGGGGCATTTAAAGAAGATGGTTTCGGCGAAGAAGATCCTTCAAAGTGTTACCGGTATCCGGACTTTATCAATGAACTGGGGATCAAATGTGGCAATGCTGGATACCATCAGTATTCTCTCAAGTGCTGGCAAGAACTTCAAACATTTCCCGACTATGAAAATGCCAGCTGGAATATACCTGTATCCCTCGATGCGATGGGCTTGCACGAAGAGGCGTTAGAAGCCTTAAAGCATACCTCTGGACTATGCACGCGCAAGAATACCATTACCGCAAATCTACTTTCAAAACTAGATCCACGGCAGGCTCTTGAATTCTATATAAAAGCATTGTCCGAAGACGAGCCGTTCTTAATGCCAGTAGAGAATGGTTTTGCTCTGGCAAAACGGCTAAACAGAAGAGATCTCTATGGTGATTTCCTGAAGGCCCTAAGTCAAATAAGCGACTCAGACGAAAAAACAATATTATGCTCGCATATCAAGAACGCGCAGGGATTTTATGATGAAGCATGCTCACTCATGGAAAGTATCCTTATCCGTGGTGACGACTTTATAGAGATCAAGCAGTTGCGTAGTGAAATCAGGGAAGCATCCGCCGATTTAACCCTTATCGGCGAACGAGTTGGCGACGAGATTTACAAAAGTCTTGCTCATCTCTATCTACTAATGTCGCAATATGAAAAGCTCTTCGCTCTTATTGAGGCGATCAGTCAATGGGATATTGATCTTGATGGTGACTGGCGTATTATTACATCTATTGCGCTAAGCATGCAAGGAAGAACTCAGGAAGCAATTGAGACTGTACTTGGCATGAATGACCAACCACCGCCGCGTCTTGCCAAGACATTTGCATTGCTATCTTCCGGTGACCTAGACGCTGCTATGGCAGAGCTGAGTCAACTCGATGAATTCGAGGGGGATATTGATGGTTATTTATTTCCACTGTGCCTGCCATCAGCATTCAAGCCATCTTTGACCTCGCTTTATTGTTTAAAAAATGAAAGTATTGAACAAGCTAGCGAACACGCCCGACATGCAATTGGCTTGGATCCATCAAGCTACTGGGTTACTGATATTTATATTAAGGTCTTAGATGCGTCATGTGGGCTGGCTTCCGCATCAGATTATTTGCTGAACCTTCACAATAATGCGCCAGGTAATATAAAGCTTTTGCGAAGGCTGATTATGAGCCTTGCTCACGAATCGAGAATTGCTGAATGCAAGGAAGTAATTCAGAATCTCGAGCATGCGTATGGGCGATTCTATATAAGTCAAGTTGATGATCTGTTTCAGTTAGTCGAGATTCTCTCTAGGCGTCAGGACGAAAGGGCTTTGCCTGTGACGCTTCCTGAATGGACTTGTCACCTCGATACGCAAGGGAAAAAGTACTTGGAGGATATTGTTGAAATCCTGGGCTCCACCAATAACCGCGCAAGTTACTCCTTATTGGTATCAAGATTCTCTGAGTATCTGCTTAGACAGTATTTCTTCTTGCCGCTGGCCTCGCTAGTAGACCCGAGCGAATGCGTTACTTGGAAGTGGGCCCAGAATGCTTCGTCTTATTTGCTTGATCGAACTCAAAGACAGCCAACACTGGGTGATATTATTTCACTTATCAAAACCATGGCATACTCCGGTAATCAATCAAATCCATACATTCGAATGCTTAGGGATGCCGCATATCAGCTTCCAATTGACTTTAGGCAAATGTGTTCATATAGCTTCGTCGGCAGACTATTCCAACTCAGAGATTACCGAAACTCTGTGATGCATGCCGGGAACCCTTCGGCTACTGATCTAGAATCTGTAACGCTATTTATTTTTGGAGACGATCAGCTGGGTCGCGGTGAGTTTGTTTCCTGCTTGTTGGCGTCAGGTCAGTCTGGCAAATAGAGTTCAATTGCCCAGCTCTCGCCGAGGGAGATCTGCAACGACCCCCCGTCTGATCAAACAGACAGAATAGGCAAGCTGTTCAGCAACCGACGACGTTCTTGCCAATCTGGAAGGTGAAAATCCAGCAACCCTATGAACTCCTCGCCATGGCTAGGCACGCGCAGATGGGCTAGCTCATCAAGGACATCATAATCAAGACAGCATTTAGGCTTCTGAGCCAGCTGAGTATTCAGGCGGATATTCCTCGATTTTGGATTACACCTTCCCCACTTGCGGGTCATCTCCTGAATGAATAGCTTGTTTACCTGCACGTCAAGTCTTTCCTGCCACGTGTGTTCTCTCCCCCGTTTGCCTCAATCGCTTCCCGGCAACGGTCCACCAGCTCCTGCCGCAGCACGTCGGGGCTTTCAATGCGAATGCCACCGCCAAAAGCAAACAACCAGCTGCGTAGGTCTATGTCGGCTGCCACGGTCCAGAGAGGTAGGTCCAGCTCCACCGGATAGGGGTGGCTGTCGCTAGGGCCGGGCTCCAGCACATGCGGCGCCTTGGGGTGGTGCCACCAGCTATCGCCAGTCAGCGGCTTGGAGAAGCGCGTGTGCTCGATCGGATAGCGCTGCAGCCCCTCGCGGATAAAGGCAAACGCCCAGGGGGCGCAGCAAAAGCGCATGGTGATCAGTGCCTGGCTGCGCCGCTGGGCCGATGGGCTGGCAATCGCCAGCTGCTGCTCAAGATCACTCCCGAAGTAGATGCCGCCGCTGTGGTGCAGCAAGCGCTCCAACCGTGCGAGAGCGAAAGCGTGCTCCTCGGGGCTGCGGCGCAAGCCGCCATCGCTGCTGCGCAGGGCCAGGCGATCTAGCCGCTCGCTGCGGATCAGACCCTGCTCATGGCCCACTTGGTCTTCCTCGTAGAGGAGATACCAACCCACGTTGTGGAAGATCAGCTGCAGCGGCCACACCCGCAGCTCGCCTGCGGGGCTATCGGCAAAGCTGCCAACGCCTGGGTAGCGCTCAAGCAGCACACTCCGGTGCTCAACGATTGCAGCCTCAATGGCGTCTGCCCGCCTAGGTGCTGCCAGCGAATCGCGCCGCACCAGCTTGGTATCGACCACCGCATGGCGGGCGTAGCTGCGCACTGGCGCCACGCTATCGGCGCTGATACCCGCCCAGCCCAGCCGCTCATCCAGCTCGGCCAGCAGGTTTTGAGCAGAAGGATCGGCCAGGCGACCTGCGCTCTGGCGCAGCACGTTGTGCAGCTCCTGCAACCGCGCCGCAGGCAGCACAGCGGTGCCCAGGCAGTAGCCATGACGCACGTTGTCGTTGCGGTTGCGGAAGCCGTAGGGGGTAAGGATCTTCTCGAGGTCCTTACGCAGGGTGGCTGTTTCACCGTTCAGGTAGGAACCGGGGATTGCCTCGGTGGCGGCAATCAGGTGCTGGTGCAAGTTGGCGCCGCGGTCTGCCGGCCGATCAAAGGGCTGTTGCAGCAGATGGCGCAGCAGGGTCATCACCCGCAGAAACACCGGCCCATCGCCCATGGGCGGCAGTCCGCCATGGCTTGCACCACTAGCAGCATCACCCCGCTTGCGCTGGGGAACCTCTGCCAGCTGGATTGGCGCCGACACCGGCACGGCGCTGCAGAAGCCATTGGCCTCCAGCCAGGCCAAATCCCCCCGGATCGCAGTGGCATCAGCAAAACACTGGCCATGCAACTGGCCTAGAAACGCCGCCGCACGAGCGGCCAGATCACCCTGGGGCAGTGGCGAGAGGATCGCCTCCAGCTCCTCGGTGCTGGCCGGATCAGTTGGCGACAGATCAGGCCAGCTGCTCAGCAGCTTGATCAGATACAGCAGCCGCTCGAGATCAAGCAGCCGCGAGTAGCCGTGGCGCTGCAGCTTGCGCTCACGGTTGGTGGCAGAGCGGATGCGCTTATCAAGCCCGGACAGTTCGGCCTGCAGCACTGGCGTCAGCTCGCCGTGATGGGTTGGCACCACAGCGCAGATCGCCGCAAAGCCCTCCGCCCGGCATGGCCCGAAATGAGGATCAGCAAGGGCAGCGGCCATCTCCTGGATAACCGGCACCGGTACGGCCCGCTGGCGCCGGCTGTTCCACTCCAGGGAGGTGGGCAGATCGGTGTAGAGCCACCAGCCAATCCACTCCACTGGTGCAGACAGCGGCAATGCCTGGGTGATCGCCAGCCGCCAGGGGCGGCGGGCATGGGTGGCATCGACAATCACCGGAGTGCCAGCAGCCACGGCCTCTTGAATGCGCTGGTGCAGCCGCTGCTGGATATCCACCCAGGGGCCCTGGACTGCTGCATCACCAAACACCTCAGCTCGGATCACGTCAGTGGAAAGCACCAGCGCTGGGGCCTCACCGGGGCCAGTGAGCAAGGGCGCCAGGGCCTTGGCGAGGGTGGTTTTGCCGCTGGCGGGCTGGCCGATCAGCAGGTGGCAGCGGAGGGTCGCCATCGCGGCAGAGGCAACGGGGGCTTCCACTATTTCGCACGAAAAACACTCTTGCGAGGGTCCTGCGGGCTGACGCTGCATTCAGCAACAACTTCTGCCTCCCTTGGCCCACTCCTGCAGCAGCAGCGCCCGCTCCACGCCACGGCGAGCTGAGAACTCCTACGCGCCGCCAACGCCCTTAGAAGACCTGCACATCCTCGACTTCCTTGAGCTAGCTGGCTCCCAAGCCAAGGCAGGTGCAGCACTAGCGATGCATCAATCGACGGTGTGCCGCAGCGTGCAGTTGATGCAGCAGCAGTTCCAGTTGCTGCCGCACCGGGGATCACCTATCTACCGTCACGGCCACAACACCTGCCTGGGGTACCTGCGGCTGGCCTACAGGGAGCACCGGCTGATGGCTGGGCTGATCCGGCTCGGCACGGACCTGCTGCACCAAAGCCTTTTGCATGGCATGTCGGACGTGCAGCTGGTGCCGCCACGCTTCCGCAGCGCTGAGCATTGGGCTGAGCTGGTGAGCCATGGCCTGCTTGATGGCGCAATCATTAGCTCCTTCTGCTTGGAGCAGCAGCTGCAGTCAGGTCAATCGCCCAGATGGGACGGGCTAACCGCCATGCCGCTAGGGCAGTTGGCATTGCAGCTGGTGGCCACAACTACAGAGGCAAAGCAGGTGTTGCTGCCGCGACGGGGTGCGCTGCCGCTGCTGCATCAAGCCCTGGAATGGCACGGCCTTGGGGTGGCACAGCAACCAGAAGCCTGCCAAGAGCCCGCTGCCTGGCTCAAGCGGGCTAGGGACCGAAGGCTGGCGATGCCGATCTGCGCTGACTTGCTCGGGCCTGGCTGGCTAGAAGCCAATGCTCTGGTGCCGCTAGCAGCGCAGCCAGCACTGATCGAGCAGCTATGGCTGCTACTCCCCCGCAGTGCGGCGCACAGCAAGACAGCACGGCTTTGCCTGCGGCTGCTCAGGGTGCGGATCAATCGGGCCGCAACAGCGGCAGTGACAGCAGGGGTTGGGGCGTGAGAAGGAGCAGCAACGCTGGCCGGCATGCCGCTCAGCTATGCGAGATCTGCATTTTATTAAGCAATCACCACCAGTGCAGTCGGCGTGATCTTTGAAGGACGCTCACCTGATACTCATCATGCAGGTGCAATCCAAGCCAGGGGTGAATTTCACTGAAAACGAAAAGCCAGAGGCAAGGTGTTCTCGGAGGTGGAAAAGCTCTTGCGAGCAGCTTTAGATTTCATTCAGGGTCTATTGATGTTTGTTGGTTGAATGATTTTTTCCTGTTTTGCAACCAATCCCGCGCGCCCCTGACC
>NZ_JBSYHW010000042.1:0-23698 GCF_056108345.1 Cyanobium sp. NIVA-CYA 375
AGCTGCGCATCAATCATGAAGTGGTGACTGCCTATGTCATGTCAAGGTCAGGCCGGCACGCCCCGTGAACGGTTACCAGTGGCCTACCCGATTGCCCCCCTGCCGACGACCCCGAGCTGACCTCGATTGCGTTGTCGAAGATGCCGGTCTTCTTTGTTGTCAGCCCAGGCCATCCTCTGGTTAATCAAGCCCAGCTTTCATTTGCTGATTTTGCCCACTACCCCACTCTTGGTTTGCCCGCAGGCTCCTATCCCCAAGTGGAGGCTTGCCTAAAGAAGCTCGGCTTGTGGAATGACTATGTGCGCATGTCCCGCTATCGACGTGAAATGTGGGAGGGTAAAACTGAGGTGGAGCTCACCATTGGCTATGCCACTTCGCTCAGCATGGAAGTATCTGGCGGTGATTTAATCAGGCTTCCCTTGGAGCTGCCCTTTAGTTCTGGGGAGGTGCTGGTTTGCCACCGAAATTTCGTCAACCATCCTCGCCTGTTGGCTTTGCAGACTTTGCTGCTTGCCCGACTTGGCTGCTTGGCTGAACGCCATGCTGATATTCAGCTGCTTTAAATCAGCTAAAAATATTAATTATGCAGAAACTGAATATTCTGGATAATTCGTTACATCGACTTGGTGTTTTTGCTTTTTTGTGAGAATATTGCTTGACTATGCTTTGAGAGAGGTGGTCGAACTTGATTGCCTCGCCGC
This sequence comes from Cyanobium sp. NIVA-CYA 375, assembly GCF_056108345.1. Lineage (NCBI taxonomy): Bacteria > Bacillati > Cyanobacteriota > Cyanophyceae > Synechococcales > Prochlorococcaceae > Cyanobium > Cyanobium sp. NIVA-CYA 375. Next base: position 702 of record NZ_JBSYHW010000042.1, read on the forward strand.
TCTAGACGGTCTGCTTTGGTTGCGCACGGGCCACCAGGTTGAGACCAAGCTGAAAATTAGTCAGCCCACGGTTAGTCGGGTGAGTCGCAAGTGCGCTGAGGTGTTTGGCGTATCCCTGGTGCGGCGTGGGCCCGATTGGCAGATCAAGGGGGACGTGACGCTGCTCAACCTTGAACGCGGGGTGCACCAAGTGGTGCGCTGGAGTCGTGGTGGGCCTTTGCGCCTGGAGGCGCAGCACTGGTCTGGCCCGTTGCTTTGTTCGCCGGCTCCTGCCGGTTGGACTGCCGGAGGCTTTCACTTTCAAGAATACGAGAGGCCGCTGCAGCTGTTGAGAGACGGAGTTATTGATGCCTGGCTGGCTTCCTATCCTGATGTTCCAGCTGCCACTGACCCCAGCATCGCCTGCATTGCTTTGAACAGGATGCCGATGTGGCTTGTGGTCCAGCAGTCCCACCCGTTGCTTGAGCTTGGTGAACAGGTGACCTTTGACGATGTGACCGGCTATCAATGCCTGCCGTTTCCTGATGGCGCCTTTCCCAAATTTCAGGCCGCCTTGGAAGCATGTGGCTTGTGGAATGCCGGCACCTCAGAGCGAATTAGGAACTCTTCGTGGTTTGGGCAACCCAATAGTGAGGACCTCATGGTTGGCTTTGCTACCCCACTTTCTCTACACCTCTATGGAGGCTCCTGCAGGGTGCTGCCCTTGCAGCTGCCATTGCAGGTCGGCGATGCCTTGCTGGTGCAGAGGCAATACGAGCGGGCACCCCAAACGCTGCAGTTGCTGGCAGACCTCCGCAGGCGCTTGCAGCTCTTGGCCAGCTCCGCTCCAGACATGGAGCTGCTAGACGGTTTCGAGCACCCGAGTGCTGCTGCTGAAACGCGCTGATTAGCCTGAGCCTGGTCAGCCCTATTTGCAGAGCGATGGCTGCCAAGCGCACCCTCAATGCCAAAAATCTAGAAGGCCTCGGTGCGGCCGTCTTGGCTGAATTGTTGATTGAGGTGAGTGCTGGCAATGCGGTGATGCAGCGCCGCTTGCGGCTGGCGCTAGCAGCGGCTGAGGGCGCTGAAGGAGCGGCCCAGGAGGTGCGCAAACGGTTGGCAGCCCTGGCCCGTGCCACCACCTTTGTCGATTCCCGTAAACGCAGGGCCTTAGTGGTTGAGCTGGAGGCCCAGCACCAGGCCATTGCCGGACCAGTTGCCGCCGCAGATCCGCCGCTGGCGCTGGAGTTGCTGCTGCGTTTTCTCGAGTTGGCCGATGGTGTGCTGGCTCGGTGCTCCGACAGCACCGGCACCGTGGTCGGCTTATTTCAGCGGGCGGTGCTTGACCTAGGACCCCTTGCTAGCGCGGCCGCCTTGCCAGCTGAAGTGCTGGCCGAGCAGCTACTGGAGCTGGTGTTCGAAAACGGTTATGGCCAGTTTGATGACTTGATCCCGGCGGCGGCCGAAGCCCTTGGTGATCTGGGCCTGCGACATCTCGAGCAAGGCTGCCGGGTTCAAGGTGCCTGCGATGGTCATCCTGCACTGCTGCAGATCTCTGAGTGCCTGGGTGATGTGGATGGCTATCTGGCCCAGTTTGATGCCAAGCAGCTGGCCTGGCCCCCCACCGCCGCTGCTGTGGCTCGCCATTTGCTGCAGGCGGGCCGCAGCCAGCAGGCTCTGGCAGTGCTGGATGGCGCTGCGGCGGGGGCGGCCGCCTGGCATTCCCCCGAGTGGGACGACACCCGCATCGCCGTGCTCGAGTCACTGGGCCGCAACGACGACGCCCAGCAGTTGCGTTGGTCTTGTTTTGCCAAAACTCTCTCGATCAGCCATCTGCTTGAACACCTCAAACGGCTGGCTGCTTTTGAGGATGTAGAGGCGGAGGAGCGGGCCTTTGCGGTGGCAGAAGGCCATCCCATGCGCCTGCTGGCCCTCGACTTTCTGGTGCGCTGGCCCGCCTTGCAGCGGGCTGGGCGCCACGTGCTCGTCCACGGGCCCGAATGGGATGGTGAGGCATACGAAATCCTTGCCCCAGCAGCTGAGCGGCTCAGCGCCGACCAGCCGCTAGCCGCCACCGTGCTGCTGCGGGCGATGCTGGTGTTTGCTTTATCCGCTGGCCGCAGCAAGCGCTACCGGCATGCCGCCGAGCACCTGCGCAGCTGTGAGCTGCTGGCCGCCGGCATCGACGCTTGGCAGGGCGTGGAGCGCCATGAGAGCTTCGTGGGTCGCATCCGGGAAGCCTTTGGCGGCCGCTGGAGCTTCTGGTCCCTAGTCGAGCGCTGAGGTTCTGGGCAGGCTTGCTCCATGCCCTGAACGCCCTACGCCAAGTTCAAGCAACATCCACTTGTGCTTTTCATTGGAGTTAGCCTCGCTACCCCATGATTGGTTCTTGAAATAGAAGCCGTACAGTCAGGAATTTAAGTCTATAAGAGGCATGCGGGATATATGGTTTTGCTTAAAAATGGATTGGTTTTGCAGGCATGAACCAGGGCGGTCAAGGGGTGCCGTAAAACAACTTTAGGCTCGGCAAAGGCAATCAGATATTGATTTTCGCGCGCTGAATTCGGATGGGTCATTAAATGGCTGCGAACCAACTGTTTTTTAACCATAATTGACTCAGTGGGTAGAGAGCAGTGCTCGAATTGGGTGCTGGTCGCTACTTGTCCGCTGCGTGGCCCTAGTCTTGAGGTCGTCAGGGTGTGTGACGCCAAGCAGCAGATGGGTCAGTTGCCTGCCACGTAACGGCTCCGCATTGCAAGCCGGCTAACTACGTCTATTGGCAGCAGGCTGGAGCAAGCAAGACTTTTCAAGCGATGATTCCTCCTCAGAAGCAAATGACCGGGATGCTCGGGCATCCGGTGGCTGAGAACCCGATCGATCGGATGTTTGATGCGGTTTATAGCCACTACGGCTTGCTCTGGCAATTCTGGAAGAGTGACATCTCTTGCGTCCAGGATCTGGCCCTTGCCATCGCTGCTCTGGCTCCACTCGGTTACCGCGGCGTGGGCATCACTGTTCCCTACAAAGTGGACGTGATGCCGATGCTCGATGACGTTGACGATGACGTGCGAGCCATCGGGGCTGCCAACTACATCACTATCGAGCAGGGCAGGCTGATTGGCCATAACAACGACGGTAAGGGAGTTGTCAAAGCGATCGAAAAGGTGGCGCCCCTGCGCGGTCAGCACGTAGTGATGCTCGGAGCTGGAGGAGCGGGCCGGGCTATGGCCGTTGAGATGGCGTGGGCCGGAGCCGCCCAGCTCACCTTGATAACGCGCCGAGAGGAGCAGGGCCGCGAGGTGGCTGAGGTGGTGCAGCGAGTCTGTGGTGTGCCCTGCCACTGGCAGTCTTGGCAGGCACCGCTGGTGGTGCCAAAGGGGACCAGTCTGCTGATGAACGCCACTCACTTGGGCTGTGCTCCAGAGCTTGAATCTGCTCCCCTGGATTGGTCTGGTGTGGATCCGCAATGCATTGCCGTGGACGTGATCACCAATCCCCGCATCACTCCTTTCCTCTCTGCGGCCCGCAGCCATGGCTGCCGCGTGGTGGATGGAGTGGAGATGCTTGTGCAGTTGGCTATGCAGATTTTTGAGCGCTGGACTGGCATCAGCCCCGAGGAAGCCGTGTTCCAGCAGGCCGTCGCTGCAGCGCTTGGCGAATAAGGCAGGCAAATGGGGCAATGCTCCCATCCGAAAACCTCGGCGCCGCAGCCGATGGGGGCTTGTGCCCCACATGGCTAATCGTCGGGGTTGTTGTTGAGCGAGCTACACCGCTCCAGTTGCGCTCATCCAACTGGCAACATCGCCTTCCACACACCAGTGACTGCATGGCAGTGCGCACTGCGATCGAGCAGCAGGCGGCTCCTTGAGCTGGAAGTTAGTGGCGCTTTAACTGTGCTGCCTTCCTCATGCTTTGATTACCCTTTCTTCCTGGTTGGCACGCTGAAATGCGTACCCTTTACCCCGTGCGGTAAGGATCAGCTCGGGATTGTCGACATCCTCTTCTATTTTTGCGCGCAGTCGTGATATGTGAACGTCTACTACTCGACTATCGTTTGACTGCGTCGGCCTGTACCCCCAAACCTGCTCGAGGATGTCCAGGCGGCTGACTGACTCTCCCGCTCGGTTGATCAGTAGCTCAAGCAGGCTAAATTCCATTCCCGTAAGGCGGATGCGCTCATCACCGCGATAGGCTTTGCGACGAGTTAGATCTACTCTGAAATTACCTGCGATCAGCCAATGACTGCTTGCGGGGCTGTGGCTAACAGAATTATTTCCTTGGTCGCTACTGCGCAGGGATGGAGAGCTTCTCCTCATGACACAGCGAATACGTAGCTCAAGCTCTTTAGGGCTAAATGGCTTGAGTATGTAGTCATCGGCGCCAAGCCTTAGCCCAGTGACGCGGTCTCCTACATCACTTAAAGAGGTAAGCAAAATAATCGGCACTTCTGATTGAGCTCGGATCCGCTCGGTCACGGCGAAACCATCAATCTCTGGCATCATCACGTCAAGAACAAGCGCATCAGGCTCAAAGCTGCGAAAGAGTTCAAGAGCTTGAGTGCCATTGACTGCCGCAGCCACCTCAAAGCCCGCTAAGCGCAGCCGCGTCTCCAGAATGCGCCGGATGTTCGTTTCGTCATCTGCAATCAAAATTCGGATGGGATGGACGCGACATTCTGGGGTCAAGAAAGTGAACGAGCCGCAGGATCGGGCAAGGCTTAGGAGGAATTGCAATTGATCGCGGATTACGAAAAAGAATCGTCACATAAGCAGCTGCCCCGTTCGCCGGGGATGGGTAGCCCCCCAACCTTGGCCAACAAATACCCCTCACCGATTGATCTCTAGGCACTGAGGACACACCACAAATACATTGGAGCTGGACAGTGGTGATCTAGCTGGTATCTTCTTAGAGTAGATATCGTTTTTGACCTATGATTACTGGCCCCGAGCTGCTCGCCAAAGTCAAGGAGCTTGGCGATGTCTCCAAGTCGGACTTGGTGCGGGAATGCGGCTATGTGAGTACCAAAAAGGATGGCGGCGAGCGCCTCAACTTCACCGCCTTCTATGAGGCACTGCTAAATGCCAAGGGGGTCAACCTGGGTACCGACAGCACCGGTCGGGGAACTGGCAGAGGTGGCCGCAAGCTGAGCTACACCACCAAAATCCAATTTAACGGCAATCTCATGGTGGGCAAGGCTTACACCGCCGTGCTCGACCTACATCCCGGTGATGAGTTCGAGATCAAGCTCGGCCGCAAGCAAATCAAATTGATCCCCTTGGGCAGCGCTGAAGAGGAGTGATTTAGGTGCCGCTAAGCCAGCGCAGCAGTTAATTGCTGACTCGCTTGCCGCCTGCCCCTAATAGCTGCGCCTCCAGACCCGGCGCCTGGCTCGGGGCTTTGGTGCCCACCCAGGTGTCGATATAGAGCATCAGATGCCATGCTGATCACACAACGTTCCAATGGTTTCCACGCCACTGGACGGTTGCTCGGGCAATCAGCCGCGCATGGATAGGCAACACCAGTTCTGAACTGGAGAGACTGTGCGGCTTGGAGTCGGTGATCTGGTGGTGTTTGACACCGGACTGAGCTTGTTATTGCACGGGCGCTGGAGCCGAGCAGGGGCTCAGAAGCAGAAGGGCAGGAACTGGGTGCGGCAGGCTGCGTAGCCATCCACCAAGGCACCGAGGCCGATCTGGTGGGCTATGCCAAAGCCGGTGAGACCTTCCACCACGATGCCGATGACGATGCCGAGCATGGCGGCGCGGCCGTTAAACAGTTCAACTCGCTTGAGCTGCTCCATGAGGTTCAGCTGTTCGGCGCTGTTATTGAGCGACTGGTCTCTGGCGGGGGTGTTGGTCATGGGGGTTATCGGCGGTGGTGGGGAGGTAAGCGGAAAGATGGTGGCTTCAGTCGGCGATATTTGGCTGCAGCACTAGGGCACTGATCAGCCAGGCACCAAACAGGAGCAGGGTGAGGGTGGCTGTCATCGCAGGCTGGTGCGGCCGAGGTCGCTGGGGCGGCTGAGCACAAAGACGGTCATGCCGGTGAGCAGCGCCACTAGGGCGACAACGGCAGTGATGGCAATGGAGTAGTCGGTACCCATCGCGATCAACCGAGCCCGATCTGGGAAAGGATGCCCTGGCCAGTAAGCAACTCGGTGCCAAGGCCGATCACGAAACCGAGCATGGCCAGGCGGCCGTTCCAGGTCTCGGCGAAGGCGACAAAGCCAAAGCGGGGGGAGGAGTCAGTCATGCATGTTTCAGAATGTTGCGTGAATTGTAACGCAATGTGAAGGGGGCTCGGCTATGGCGGGTTCCCGCCTGGCTGTTTTGGCGGTGGTGGGGGTACTACACCTGCGGTCAGCCCAGGGATTCCATGCCCTCCTCAGCAGCTGGTGCGGAGTGCCTCGCAGACAGGTAAATCCCTTCGTTGGGGTCGTCGGCGTAGGAGTTTCGCCCAAGCTGGTCGGTTGTGCTGAGCGCACCGCGAGGTGGGGCGATCGACTCAGGGCCTTTTGCTCATTGGTGATACTGCCAACTCGCTGGCATCCATAGTCAGAAAAGTCTGTGTTGTCTTTTTCTTCTGTCTTGCAGCCTTATTAGCGATCAAGCTGAGCGAATCGCCGTTCACTAATGATCTTCGCCAATTCCAGGAAATAGCCGGCGGTGCACCACTTGCCATGGTTGCGGTCGCGATTGACTACATCAGTCCTGACCTCGGCAGCCTCTGCCATTACTAAATCTAGCTCCCCTTGAGGCAAATCGTAAAGCTCCTGAAGCTCAACCGAGCGGTCAAGCAGGTGACTTTTAAACCACTTTGGATTAAGTTCTTGAGGAGGGATATCCAAATGAAATTAGTTCTTGTTTAGAATTCGCATTCTACAGCATTGTCCTCCTCTTGCCATTCTTCCATAAAGTCCTCGAAGCTTGAGTGGAAACCAGGGTTGTTTAGATAAATATCCACAAGATCATCCAAGGCGACAAATTCAGGGATGAACGCACCAGGTTTTTGCTTGTAGTCGTGTAAGATTGCTTCCTTATTCACTCTATTAAAGTCCCAATTGCCCAGCATAGGCTCCACTGGCAGGGCTGAGGTGGCGAATGAAGTCCCCTCGACCTATTGAGTGGGTGCATGGATTCCGGTTCTTCTCTGGGGAGCAGCGGCGTCATTGGCTGTCAACTCTTAGTTTTTGGGGAGAATGCCCGTAAAGACTGGATCTCGACGAACCGGAAGCTGGCTCCCTCCGGTAGGTCGATGATGCTGTTGGGTCCCAGCACCACCGGCTCACTGGCTGAGCTACTGCCCATCTGGGCCAGCCACACAGGTGCGCCAGGCCCAGATGGGGCAATTCCCCCTTTCCTCAAAGCCCCCGCGGTGACTGGCCTAAACCCCTGACACCGCTTGGTTTTCTTGAACGCCCCCTGTTGGATTCGAACCAACGACCGGCTGCTTAGAAGGCAGCTGCTCTATCCGGCTGAGCTAAGGGAGCAGACCTTGCCATGATCGCTCAGCAGGTGGGGGCTTCACAACTGCGGCCCAGGCCAGGCGCCAAAGTGGGGGCAGTGATCTTTGTTGAAATGCGTTTCGCCCTGCTGCTCTCTGCTGCTGGCCTGCTGGCCCTTGCGGCGCCCTTGGGCGCCCAGGCGGTGAGCTTGGAAAAAGCCTGCGGCATATTTGCCGGCAAGCTCAGTGCCGCCCAGGCTGCGGGTGATACCCAAAAAGCCCAAACGATCTATCAGGAGGGCTCAGCGCGCATCGCCTCGAAGTTCAACGGTGCCAGCTGCCCGAACGTCAAACCACCAACCCCCTGAACCAGCGGGCTCTATCGGCCTACACTGGCCTGCTGCGCAACACCCGTCCCATGGCTGCCACCCGGCTCACTGACAGCCAGAAGATCGAAATAGTGGCCCGCTATCGCGCTGGTGAAGGCAGCGCCGAGCTGGCAGAGGCCTATGGCTGCAGCACCAACACCGTGAGCCGGGTGGTGAAGGCTGGGCTGGAGCCAGCTGAATACGAGCAGCTCAAGCAGCAACGCAACCGCCCGCTCAAGGTTGACCCAGAACTAGTTGCATCAGAGCATGAACCCCCTGAGCCTGACCTGCCAGAGCCGACCAGCGACGACGATGACCATGCGGTGCTGGCAATCGATGACGCCGATGATTTTGGCGATGACGCCAATGATCTCGATTTCGCTGATGAAGACCTAGCCGATCAGTTTGTGGCCGTGCCGCTGTTGCTGGTGCATCACGTTGGCGAGCCGGCCCAATGCCAGCCGCTGGCGGATTCACCGCTTCCTGCCAGCGTCTACATGCTGGTGGACAAAACAGTGGAGCTCCAGGCCAAGCCGCTCAAGGACTTCCCCGAACTTGGTGAGCTACCTGCTGGCGAAGAGGAGCGCCAGGCCCTGATGGTGTTTGCTAATCCCCGCCAGGCCAAGCGCCACTGCGGCCGCACCCAGCGGGTGATCAAGGTGCCAGACACCCGCATCCTGGAGCGCACGGCGCCCTACCTGATTGCCCAGGGCATCAGCCGGGTGGTGCTGGAGGGCAGCTTCTACTCCCTGCCAGGCAGTTAATCGCCGGGAATTAATCGCCAGGCAGTTGCTCGTTGCGGGGGGCGAGCAGGGCGGCGCTGCAGCCGCCACTGAGTACGCCAATCACTAGCGCAATGCCCACCAGAAAACCGGCCGGCAGCGGGGTGCTGCGGGCAAAGCCCAGGTTGAGGCTGGGGCGCTGGTCGAGGTTTTGAGCACCCAGGCAGAGGATCGCTAGCAGCAAGCCACCGCCCAGCAGGCTGGATGCAAGCAGGCGCAGGCGCACGACCATCAAGGGGAACAGGGGACCGCTCTGGCGCCAGTCTGCCCGGTCAGGGCTCCTGGTGCAGCAGGGCGTAGAGCTCCCGCTTGCTGTGGCCTGTGCGCTCGGCCAGCAGCTTGGCGGCGGCGTTGCTGCTGTGGCCGGCTTGCTGCAGCGCCTGCAGCTCGGCGCTGAGGGCAGCGCTATCCCAGGCCAGGGGCTCTGGCGGCAGGGCGCCGGCCAACACCAGGGTGCATTCCCCCTGGGGCGGTGTGCGGCGGAAGTGCTCGATGGCTGCGCTCACGCTGGGGCCCACCTGCTCTTCGTGCTTTTTGGTGAGTTCGCGGGCGACGCGTAGGGGCCGATCCCCCAGCACCGCCAGTAGATCGTCGAGCAGATCGAGCAGCCGGTGCGGGGCTTCAAACAGCACCATGGTGCGCTGCTCAGCTTGCAATTCCTGCAGTCGCTGGCGGCGCTGGTTGGTCTTGGGCGGCAGGAAGCCCTCAAAGCAGAAGCGGCCGCACGGCAAGCCACTGCTCACCAGGGCGGTGGTCACGGCGCTGGGGCCGGGAATGCAAATCACGTTTTGCCCAGCTGTGCGGGCGGCCGCCACCAGCAGCTCGCCGGGATCGGAGATGCCCGGCAGCCCGGCGTCACTGATCACGGCCAGGGCTTCGCCGGCGGCGAGGGCCGCGAGCAGTTCGGGGATGCGGGCGGTTTGGTTGTGGGCGTGGAAGCTCACCAGCCGCGGCCCCTGGTCTTTTTGACGCAGGCCGAGCTGATGCAGCAGTAGGCCGCTGCGGCGGGTGTCTTCGCAGGCGATGCGCTGCACGCCGGCGAGCACCTGGCGGGCGCGGGGCGAGAGGTCGGCCAGGTTGCCGATGGGGGTGCCCACCAGGTAGAGCACGCCGGGGGCGGGTTCGGGGGCTTGCACGGCTTGGGGTGGGCTCCTGCAAAATGCTGAACCCTGCCTACCCATGATGCCGGCTGCCCTCCCCCTGCCCTCAGGCATTGCGCTCGAAGCCTTGCTGGTGGTGCTGCGGCGGCTGAGCTGGGGCGCGGCGGATATCCTGCTCGCCTATGGCCGCGGCGAGCAGCCCCCCTATGGCTTCCCGCCGGCGTTGAGCGTGGATGAGGGCGGTGAGGGCCCGGTGAGTGCGGCGGATCTGGCCGTGAACCAGTGGTTGCTAGAGGGCCTGGCCGCAGCCTTCCCCACGGCTGAGTGGACCGTGCTGAGCGAGGAAACCGCCAAGGAGCAGCTCACAGAAGGCGAGCCCCTGGCGGCGGAGTGGCTGTGGATCCTCGATCCCCTCGATGGCACCAAAGACTTCCTGCAGGGCACGGGCGAATATGCGGTGCACCTGGCCCTGGTGCACGGCGGCGAGCCGGTGCTGGGGGTGGTGCTGCTGCCTGTGCTGGAGGAGCTGTGGCTGGGCGTGATGCCAGGGTTGGCGGGCTCGGCAGGAGAGGCCTGGTGCGAATGCCGAGCGGGCGAGCGCAGCCCGGTGCGGCTTAGTGGCAGGCGTGATCTAGGTGAGCTGGTGCTGGTGGCCAGCCGCAACCACCGCGACCAGCGGCTCGAGCAGCTGCTGGTGGCCCTGGCCTTGGGCGACACCAAGGCGATCGGCAGCGTCGGCGGCAAGGTGGCCACGATCCTGCGCGGTGAGACGGATCTCTATATCTCCCTGTCGGGTAAGAGCGCCCCAAAGGATTGGGATATGGCCGCTCCTGAGGCGGTGTTGCGCGCCGCCGGTGGCGCCTTCAGCCATGCCGATGGCCGCGCCCTGGCTTACAACAGCGGTGACGTACGCCAGGCCGGCTGTTTAATCGCCAGCCACGGCCCATCCCATGCCGAGCTGTGCGAAAAGGTGGCGACGGCGCTGGGTGTGATTGATCCCGGTTTTGTTGTTTGAGGGCTAGTGGGTGCTGGCTGGGGGGAGTGGTTGTTTTTTGCTGGTGGACTTAGCTAGGACTTAGCCCGGCCCTAAAAATAGTTGTTGGCCCTCATTCAGGCGCTGATATCCAATAAAAAGCCGGTCCCGCGGGTCCGGCTTTAGGTGCTTGGGGCCAAATTTTGAAAGGGCCAATTAGCAGCCCTCCCTTGCAATCACTCCGGCGCTGGGGCTTCGCTTTGGGGCACGCCGCGCAGGGTGAGGTTGATGCGGCCCCGGTTGTCGATTTCGCGCACGCGCACGGTTACTTGATCACCCACGTTGACCACATCTTCCACCTTTTCAACCCGTGCTTCGGAGAGTTGGGAGATGTGAATCATCCCTTCCTTGCCGGGCAGGATCTCCACGAAGGCACCGATCGGGATCACGCGAGTCACGGCCCCGCTGAACACCTCGCCTTCGCTGATGCGGCGGGTGAGGCCTTCAATGATGCGCTGGGCCTCCTCGGCGGCGGCGCCATCGTGGCTGGCGATAGTGACGATGCCGCCATCTTCGATGTCGATCTTGGTGTTGGTGCGCTCGGTGATGCCCTTGATCGTGCGGCCGCCTGGGCCGATCACGGTGCCGATCAGTTCCGGATCAATCCGGAAGCTGAGCAGGCGCGGGGCGTGGGGCGACATGGTGTCGCGGGGCTTGTCGATCGCCTCAAGCATTTTCTCGAGGATGTGCAGCCTGGCGGGGCGGGCCTGCTGGATGGCTTCGGCAATCGTTTTCACGTTGAGGCCGGTGACCTTCATGTCCATCTGCAGGGCGGTGATGCCCTTCTCGGTGCCGGCCACCTTGAAGTCCATATCGCCGAGGAAATCCTCGATGCCCTGGATGTCGGTGAGGATGCGCACCTCCTCGCCCTCCTTGATCAGGCCCATGGCGGCGCCGCTCACTGGTGCCTTGAGGGGCACGCCGGCATCCATCAAGGCGAGGGTGCTGCCGCACACCGAACCCATCGAGGTAGAGCCGTTGGAGCTGAGGCACTCCGATACGACGCGCAGCACGTAGGGGAAGGACTCCTTGTTGGGCAGCACGGGCACAATCGCCCGTTCGGCTAGGGCGCCGTGGCCAATCTCGCGGCGGCCGGGGGAGCGCATCGGCTTGGTCTCGCCGGTGGAATAAGGGGGGAAGTTGTAGTGGTGGAGGTAGTGCTTCTCGGTGGAAGGGTTGAGGTCGTCCATTTCCTGGGAGTCGCTCGGGGTGCCGAGGGTGGCGCAGGAAAGCACCTGGGTGAGGCCGCGCTGGAACAACGCTGAGCCGTGCACCCGCTTGGGAAGTACGCCGGCGGCGGCGCTGATCGGCCGCACTTCATCAAGGTTGCGGCCATCGACACGCTTGCCCTCCTGGAGGATCTGGGCGCGCATCAGCTTTTTGGTGAGGTCTTTGTAGCTGTTGCCTAGGGCCTTGCCGCTGGAGGCGGAGCGGATCGGGTCGTCTTCGGCAAGGGCGGCGATCTTCTCGCTGACTTCAGCCTTGATGGCGTCGAGCTTGCCGTCGCGCTCGGTTTTGGTCTGGGAAAACTGCTTGAGCACCTCACCGATGCCGCCGGCACATTCCTGTTCAAGGAAGTTGGGCAGGGTGGCGTCGATAACTTGGGGCTCGGGGATCACCTGCTCGATGCCGAGTTCCTTGAGCAGGTTTTGCTGGGCCTTGATCAGTTCGCACACCGCTTCGTAGCCGAAGTCGATCGCTTCGATAACGTCTTGTTCGGGCAACTGATTAGCACCGGCTTCCACCATCACCACGCCTTGGGGCGTGCCTGCCACTACTAGATCCAGCTCGCTGCGCTCAATTTCGCGGAAGCTGGGGTTTAGCACAAAGTCGTCGCCCAGCAGGCCAACCCGCACGGTGGCCATCGGGCCATAGAAAGGGATGCCAGCGAGCAGGACGGCCATCGAGGCGCCGGTTACTGCAAGCACATCGGGTGGCACTCGCTCATCGAGTGATAGGCAGGTGGCCACGATCTGGATGTCGTCGCGCATCCAGCTGGGGAAGAGGGGCCGGATCGGCCGATCGATCAGGCGGCAGGTGAGGATCGCCCGCTCAGATGGACGGCCTTCGCGACGGAAAAAGCTGCCGGGGATGCGTCCGGCGGCGTAGAGACGCTCTTCGTAATCGCAGGTTAGGGGCAGAAAATCGATGCCAGGGCGACCGCCGGAGCGGGTGGCGGTGACCAAAACCGAGGTATCACCGCACTCAACCATCACCGCACCCCCAGCCTGGGGGGCGAACCGACCAGTGGTCAGCCGGATCTCCCGACCATCGAAGGAGATCGACTGAGTTTGTCCTTGCACGTGCGCTTATGTCCTGTTGTTGTCAGTGATCATTCTCGCATTTTGGCCGTTGCCACTGGGGCATCCTTCGCTTTTTATCGGGTTTATGGGGTTGCGTGGCCATAAAAAAGCGCCCGTAGGCGCCTTTGGAATCTTTGGCTAATCACCAAGAAGACTTAACCACTCCCGGTAGCTCACCTTTGTGGGCCCGTTCGCGCAGCTGATTGCGGCACAGGCCGAAATCGCGGTAATAGCCGCGGGGCTTGCCAGTGGCCCAGCAGCGGTTGCGCACGCGGTTAGGAGCACTGTTGCGGGGTAGACCCTGAATTTTACGGTGAATTTCCAGGCGCTCCATGGGGTCAGCAGCGGCTTCAAATGCTGCTTTGAGGGCATTGCGCTTAACAGCGAAGCGCTCAACAATCTTTTTGCGCTTGACATCACGCGCAATCATTGACTTTTTCGCCATGCGGCCTGGGCTGCGATCGGATAAGTGCTTTCGAGCTTACCTTGCGGTGGTGAGGCTCAGCGCCCAAGCAGCTGCTGCACCACCGGCAGCTGGGAGGTGTCCTTGACGATCAGCACCACGCTTAAGCCCACCAGAAACACGAAACCCGACTGCATGAAAGCCATCTGAAAGCGCTCGGGCAGGGGCTTACCCCGCAGGCCCTCTAGGAGCAGAAACACAAACTGGCCGCCATCGAGCAGGGGCAGCGGCAGGGCATTGAGCACTGCCAGGTTTATCGATATCAGGGCAGTGAAGATAAACAAGCTGCTGCCGCCCTGCTTGGCCAGGGACGCCCCCATCTCCACAATTTTGACCGGGCCCGACACCTGGCCCGCGGTCTCGCCGAAGTGGGTGGCGAGGGTCACGAAACCCCCCACGGTGCGGCTGGTCAGGGCGGCGAAGTCGTGGTTGGCCTGGCGGAAGGGCTCCAATGGGGTGCGTGCGGGGCGGAACGCCTCGGTGCCATTGGGTTGCAGCTGGGCGCCAATGCGGCCAATGCCGCCGAGATCGGCCGGAGTGAGCTCTAGTAGCAAGGTTTGGCCGTTGCGCTCGGCTGCGAGGCGCAGGGTTTGGTCGGGGGCGGTCTTGATGCGATCAACCAAGGCGACCACGGCGCTCTGGCCGCCGCCAAGATCATTGCCATCGAGGCTCAAGATGCGGTCGCCAGGGTGAAGGCCGGCAGCTGCGGCGGCTAGGCCGGGTTGCACACCACTCACCAGCACGCCGGGGCTGGCGCTGAAACCTGCGGGGATGCCAAGCACCAGGCCCTGGCCGAGCAGCACTGCATAGGCAAGCAGCATGTTGGCGAGCACGCCGGCGGCGATCACCAGGGCCCGCTGGGGCAGGGGCCGGTTGCTGAGCAGGTTGGGGTCGTTTTTGGGGATGGGGCTGTCTTCATCGTCATCGGGAAAGGCCACGAAGCCGCCCAGGGGAATGGCCCGCAGGGCGAATTGCACGCCGCGGCGCTGGCGCTCGAACAGCACCGGGCCAAAGCCGATCGAAAAGCTGCTGACGCGGATGCCCTGCCAGGTGGCGGCAAAAAAGTGCCCCGCCTCGTGCACCACGATCAGCCCCGCCAGGATCGCCAGTGCTGTGAGAACGCCCATCCAGGCCCTACTGATAATGCATCTCATTGTGCTGGGTTTGCCTGGGGACAGGGGGCGGTAGGCACGTCTAGGCGCCGAACCAGGGCCGTGGCAGCAGCAGCGCCCCCCCTTAAAATCCCGCCTCAGCAGTAGTTGTTTTTACTCATATGACCCGCTTCTTGAGTGCCCTGCTCTGCGCCACCTTGCTGCAACTGCCCGCAGCAGCAGAACCCGCACCAGCAGAGCCACCGGCAGAGCAAGAAGCCCAAACCGAGGCACTGGCGGCAGAGGCCCAGAACCCTGTCGCAAATTTGGTCAGCGTTCCGTTTCAGTACAACCTCACCCCGGGTATTGGGCCCAATGAAAACCAAACCCAGAGCCTGCTCAATATTCAGCCGGTTGTGCCGTTTTCGCTCAGCCCAGATCTCACTTTGGTGACCCGCACGATTCTGCCGGTGTTGAGCCAGCCCACGGCGACGGGCAATCAAAATGGCATTGGCGATCTCAATCCCAGCTTCTTCTTCGTGCCCAAGGGCAGGGGCGCTTGGACCTTTGGTTTTGGCCCCACGCTGGTATTACCAACGGCTAGCGATAGCAGCCTGGGCCGGGGCAAGTGGTCTGCGGGGCCGGCGGCGGTGGCGGTGTACAGCAAGGGCCCCTGGGTGGCTGGGGCGCTGGTGAACAACATCTGGTCGTTTGCGGGCGATAGCGATCGCAGCTCGGTGAGCGCCTTCCTGCTGCAGCCCTTCATCAACTACAACCTGCGCCAAGGCTGGTATCTGGTGACCGCGCCGATCGTCACCGCCAACTGGCGGGCGGCCAGTGGTGACCAGTGGATTCTGCCGGTGGGCGGCGGCGTGGGTCGCTTGTTTCGCATTGGCAAGCAACCGATCAATGCCTCGCTGCAGGCCTACGCCAATGTGGTGAAGCCCGACATTTTTGGTGATGTCACGATCCGGGCCCAAATCCAGTTTTTGTTTCCTAAGTAGCTGGGGCGGCATCGCTCGCGGGCGCAGGGGGCGCCATGCACTTTTGGAGCTGAACTAAGTCTTGGCTAAGTCCACTCACTGCGGCCGTGTGTTCCCCGCCGAACCCGAGCTGTGGCGGCAGCAGCGAAACCAATTGGTTGCGTTTCAGTTAATGGTTCTTATGACCCATAGGACCCGCCTGCTTCGTATTGTCTAAAATTGATCAGTATTGCGCTGTTGGTGATTGCGCTGTTGGTGAAGTCACGATCCAGGCCCAGCTCCAGTTTTGTTTCCTAAGTAGTTGAGGCGACCACGCTTTAGGCAACTGCTGGCGGCGGAGCAGGGCCTGCGCTTAGACACGCGCGACTACCCCGATCCGCTGTTTGCATTGCACCACCGCGACGATCTGGCCCGACTGCTGCGCACCTGGCAGGCTGCCTATGAATATGCCGATCGCCACCCAGATGAGGCGGATAAGTTGATTGCATTTCGGGAGAAGTTGAGCGTGCCGCGCTTCCGCCAAGCGGAGCAGGGGCTTAATGAAGCCCGGTGCGCCTCTGACCAGGCTCGACGATGCACCGCTGCGCCAGGCGCTGAATCAGCCCTGAACGGTTGCGGGCGCATGGTTTTTAGGCTGGCTGAAGAACGGGGCTTATCGGCAACAGGCTCACCCAATCGGCAAGCTCGATGTAAAGGGTGTCGGTACCTGGGAAGTAGCGGATTTTCATGGTGCAGGTTCCGTTGTCTTCATCGAAGCACTGATTCCCCAGGGTGATTTTGACGGCTCGCAAACGGATCAGCACCCCCAGAAGGGTTGCTGGATGAGCCCACCGCCACCAGTTTTGATGATGGGGAGTGGGCTTGGTGATCCAGGAGATCCGCAACACGCGGCCATGTGTGGTGCCACCTTGCAGATGTTTGCCGTTTAGCTGGGCACCCCAGCTACTGAGCCGTGGCCTCCCTTTACGCCGCGAGCGGGTATGATCATATTTAGCGTCATATCAACCATGGCCGTCGCGTCATCTCCTTTCGAGCGCGTCACGGTGACGATGCCGGCGGAGTTAGTTGCTGGCGTTGATCGCTACGAGCGCAACCGCAGTCGCTTCATCACAGAAGCCGTGCGTCATGAGCTCAAGCGTCGTCGGCACCTGGAGCTGCTGCGATCACTCGACGAACCCCATCCCGACAGCCTGGCCACCGCCGCTTTGGGGCTGGAGGCCTGGGCTGAGGCGCTGCCCACAGAAGACAGCGATCTGCTCGACCCCACCGCAGGCCTGCCCTTGCGCTGGAGCGCCAATCAAGGCTGGCAAGAACCAGTGTCATGAACCTGGCTAGAGGCACTTTGGTGCTTGTTGACCTGGAGCCAACGCTGGGCCATGAACAACAGGGGACCCGGCCTTGTGTGGTGGTGAGCGACGCGGCTGTGAACTGCAACCAGCGCTTTCCCTTGATCGCGGTGGTGCCGGTCACAGGCACTCCTGCCCAAGGGGCGCTCTATCCAGCCTTGGCACCTGGATCCAGCGGACTCACCAAGCCATCGACAGCCCTGGTGGATCAGCTGCGCTCCATCGACAAGCAACGCGTCCGCAGGCGCTACGGCGAGGTGTCACCAGAAGAGCTTGAGGCCATTGACGCAGGCTTGTGCCTGTATCTGGGCCTTGATCCTGAGCCGTGAATCACCCAGCTGGTCGGCAAAAGCCCCATCACGATGCCGGCAAAAACCGGATTAGAAGCTCCGCATTTACCGCATTAAGATGCCGGTGTTACCTGCATCAGTGAGCCTGAGTGCCTGCTTATAGCCCCCGGATCGTGGATGGCGAACTCCGGGAGCTGTTGGGATCCGCAGGTGCTGTGGTGATCGAAGGGCCTAAGGCCTGCGGCAAGACGATGACGGCCTCGCAGCAATCCGCCTCCCGCGTGCTGCTCGACATCGACCAGGCCGCGCGGCAGGCCTTGGCGGTGGAGCCGAGGCTGGTGCTGGAAGGAGCAAGGCCGCGATTGCTGGATGAGTGGCAGGTGGCACCCGAGCTTTGGAATCAGGTGCGCAGGGCTGTCGATGCCTCCGAGCAGCCCGGCCAGTTTCTGCTCACCGGCTCAGCGGTGCCGGCGGAAGATGTCAGCCGCCACACCGGCGCCGGCCGTTTCGGGTTCCTGCGCATGCGGCCCATGAGCTTGTTCGAATCTGGAGTGTCCAACGGCGCCGTGTCGCTGCGTCAGCTGTTCGCTGGCGAGGTGCCGACCGTGGCGGATCCAGGGCTGAGCGTGCGGGATCTCGGTGCGCTGATTGCGCGCGGCGGCTGGCCCGCGCAGCAGGGCAGGCCCCTGAAAGCGGCGAGCCGGGCCGCCCGCGACTACCTCGAGCAGGTGCGGCAGGTTGACATCAGCCGAGTGGATCGCCGCCGCGATCCAGCGAGAGTGGGGGCACTATTGCGCTCTCTCGGGCGCCATTGCGCCACTGAGGCCCGGCTCTCAACACTGGCCGCCGATGTCGCCCTAGACGAGCGCACCGTGACGGATTATCTGCAGGCGTTAGAGCAGCTGATGGTGATCGAAGATCAGCCCGCCTGGGCTCCCCATCTGCGCTCGAGGGCGCGGCTGCGCAAGGCCCCAAAACGTCATTTCGTCGACCCATCGCTGGCGCTGGCGGCCAGCGGGGCTGCTGCGGAGCGATTGCTGGAGGATTTTGAGTGGTTTGGGCAGTTGTTCGAATCACTCGTGATCCGCGATTTGCGCGTGCTCAGCCAACCCCTGGAAGGAGAGGTGTTGCACTACCGCGATGACTACGGGGTGGAGGCGGATGCGATCGTGCAGCTGCGCGATGGGCGCTGGGGCGCCATCGAGATCAAGCTCGGCGAGGGGCAGGTTGACCAGGCCGCCGCCAACCTCAAGCGCTTCTCAGACCAGATCGACAGCCAACGCTCGGGGTCAGCGGCGTTTCTGGCCGTGATCTGCGGCAAGGGATATGGCTATCGCCGGCCCGATGGGGTTGTGGTGGTGCCGGTCGGTGCCCTTGGGCCGTAGCGGACGGCGCCGCTGTCGGCATCCACGAGGCGCTGCATCCTTTCCAGTTGGGTGCTCAGGTGTTGGGTTTGATCCATCGTCCTGCTACTGGGCGGTTGGTCACGGATCTGTGGACAGTGATTCGCCAAGGCGGCTGCGGATCCAACTGGGCTCCCTCCGGCAATCAAGAACCGCCTAGATCGACCCCAGCGCCGTCAAGGAGCCTGATATCCATGCATCTCCGCCTTTAACTCGGCCATGGCCGACGCCCAGTTTTGAAAGCTCGATGCCAGGCGGGTGAAGCAACCTGTTCAGGAGTCTTGGACAGCTCAGCCCAGAGCAATTCCATCGCTTGAACCTTGTCCGGCGAGCTGCATGACGCCGCCATCACCCCCCACCAATCGTGTCGCTGCCGAAGTAGGGCACTAGGCCGGAGCCGTCGCAGGCGAACGTCCCTCAGGCTGGCTGGAGGATGGGACTCATCGGCAGCAACGTCTCGATCGTGCTGCTGTCGCTGATCTGGGAATAATGCTCAAGGGTCACGCCCACTGGCATGCCCAGCTCATCAAAGTCAACGATCAGGTTGTCGCTCACGGCTTCTGAGCTGCTGCTCACCCGATCTGCAAGTTCAATGTAGAGGGTGTCGGTATCTGGGAAGTAGCGGATTTTCATACAGCAGGGGGCTTGGCGGGGGAGGAAGACTGTTGCCGGTTGAGTGCTCTGAGGAAACCTCGATCAAAAAAAGCGTTGTGAATGGTCTCTCTGTCTTCAAGGGGGGCCTCCAATACCCGAAGTATCCAGGCCTCCTCGATACCTGGGTGCTTCAGGCTCACCACATCGCGGAAGTAGGCCGTTGTTTTCATCGAAGCACTGAATGTCCAAGCAGAGGGCTGGGGTGGCGACCATCCCCATCACCCCGCAGCGATCGTGTCGCCGCCGAAGTAGGGCACCAGGGCGGCGGGGAGCTTGACGGAGCCGTCAGCCTGCTGGCCGGTTTCGAGTAGGGCGGCCATGGTGCGGCCGATGGCGAGGCCGGAGCCGTTGAGGGTGTGGAGCAGGCGGGTGTTTTTGCCATCTTTGAAGCGGATGGCGGAGCGGCGGGCTTGGAAGTCGTTGCACACCGAGCAGCTGGAGATCTCGCGGTAGGAGCCGGCGCCGGGCAGCCACACCTCGAGGTCGTAGGTGCGGGCGGCGGAGAAGCCAAGATCACCTGTGCAGAGCTCGATTTTGCGGTAGGGCAGCTCGAGGGCTTCCAGCACGGCTTCCGCGTCGGCGGTGATCTGCTGGTGGGCGGCGGCGGAGTGGTCGGGATGGCAAAACCAGTAGAGCTCCACCTTGTTGAACTGGTGCAGGCGGATCAGGCCGCGGGTGTCGCGGCCGTAGCTGCCGGCTTCACGGCGGAAGCAGGGGGTGTAGGCGGCGTATTTGAGCGGCAGCTGCTCGGCAGGAAGCACCTCGTCGCGGTGCAGGGAGGTGAGGGGTACCTCGGCGGTGGGGGTGAGCCAGAGGTCGTCGTCGGCGCAGCGGAAGCTCTCCTCGGCGAATTTGGGCAGCTGGCCCGAACCCGTGAGGCTGGCGGAATTCACCAGGATCGGCGGCATCACCTCCCGGTAGCCCTTGGCGGTGTGCAGATCAAGCATGAAGCTGATCAAGGACCGCTCCAGGCGGGCGCCAGCACCCAGCAGGGTGATGAAGCGGCTCTGGGCGATCCGCACGGAGCGCTCGGATTCAAACAACCCCAGCCGCTCGCCGATCTGCCAATGCTCCTGCAGACCGGCTTCGTTGCGGGGGCTGCCCCAACGCTTGATCTCAATGTTGTCGGCTTCGCTGCGGCCGTCGGGCGCTTCGGGTGAGGGCAGGTTGGGCAGGGCTGAGAGGGCCTCGCGCAGCTGCTGCTCCAGGGCTTTTTCTTGCTCCTCGAGGCCGGCAACCTGCTGCTTGCTGGCGTTGCCCTGGTCGCGCAGGGCCTGCACCTCGGGGCTGTGTGGCGCAGATCCGCCTTGAATCAGTTGGCCCACGGCCTTGCCGATGCGGTTGCCCTCGGCTTGCAGGTTGCTGCGCTGCTCCTCAAGATCGCGCTCCTGGCGGGCGATCTGCTGCAGCGGAGCAAGGTCTAGCTCCATGCCGCGGCGGGCCAGCTGGGTGGTGATCAGCTCAGGGTTGTCGCGCAGGAGGCGCTGGTCGAGCACGGGGCGGGGTAGGGAGGCGAGCGGCAGCCTAAGGGGCGGGCGGATCGATCACCGCCCAGTGCGGACAACCCTTCTCAAAGCCATAACTTGCTGGCTGCACCATCAGCAGGGTGGAGCAATGATCTGGCTTTTAGGTTCCAACTCTAAAATTCTTCGAGCCATAAGCGAGTGAAAATGTTCGAGGAGCGCCGCCTAAGAACCCTGGTATGGTGAGATCAAAATTTACACTGACATTGGACGAGCTTATTACTGCATTGGAGATTGTGACGCCGGTTGCAACCCGTTGAGATAACGGATCGGCCTGAAAGTCTAAGGATCCGTTGCGGAGTATTGGGGGGCCAAGTCTTATGAGATTGCCGTCTGACTGGGCATAAGTAATGCACGCATACTGCAGAAGCCCCGAGCTATCTAGAAATGGGGATCTGACTGAAAAAATCTTGCCCGCAAGCGCGGGGCATCTGCCGTCGCTTGAGTTTAGAATTTCTTCGCCATCTGATATGTCGCTCTCGATTAAAAACGAGAGTCTACTGCGTAAGTTTTCACTTGATTGGGCAGCAAGAAGGGACCGCTCACTGCTGACCTGAGAAGTAAAGATTTGAGAGGCTAAGAGAACTGTAATCGGAATTAGCGATGCTGCAACCAGCAACTCAACCAATGTAACCCCTTCTGAATTTGTATTTCTCTTGAACTGGCCTAGGGCAAATTTTATGAGGTGATTAGAAGCAGCTGGGTTCATTATTGGTCTTAGATACGCGTGTAGTCTGAGCACTCGTTGGCCAAGGTTGAGCCGGGACCTCTGCTACCAATTTCTATAACACCAGCCAATCCGCTGATGCGAATGCATCGGAGGAGTGAAGATCTACTAATTAAAAATTTAATTTGGGTGGTCGGATTCGCATTAGCACTAGTATTAATGAACACGAATCTTGTGCCCCTTGGGGTAAATATGGTAGATTGATTAGTGAAGGCTGCTGATAGCCTTGAGCTTCCAAGATTTGGTATATCGAGTAGAATGCTTGAGTTGGGAGCGCAGGCGGCAGGAGAAACACTTGCAATCTGTGTGCCATTGCCTTGATTGGCGAACCCACTGGCAAAGTTTACTGTGCAACCACCCTGGTTAGGTTGTGGAGATTTTTGGAGTAGCGCTGATCTCTGTACAAGCTGAAGCCACCCGGCCAATGCAACTTGGGCCGTATTGATTTTTGCTCGATCCGCCTCGCCTTCTGAAACATTCACCGCAATAGTGGAGAGGATGCCTAGTATCACTACAGTAATTAGAAGCTCTGCCAGTGTGAAACCAGCAGTGGATAGTTTGCGCTTGTTAATCATGGACACCACGCCGCCAAGGTTGGCACAAGTGTGTAAGAACGGGAGGTAGTGGCTCCACTATATATAATGGTAAGGCGATGGCTTGCGGCTTCAGAGGTGTCAAATTGACGTGAGATTCCCGGCGGTAAATTTGCATTTCCGATCAGTGAAACCAAATCTGTCACCAGTGTCCCGTTGTTGCATTTGGCTGTAAATGCATTAATAGCAGTTTCACTTACATCGAGAGTAGAGTCTGGAAAATAATAGTTTTGCTTTCCTGGGCGATAATATGTGTTTCCCGGGGGCGAGGGATCAATGGAGCATGGTGATGTCCTGCCAGATTCAGTAGTGCATGAGCCAGAGCAGCATGTCATCCTAAACGCAATATCTTTGATGCTTGCGAGGTCTTGATCAACTGCTTCTTCAAGTTGATTAGTGCTTCTTGTTCTAATTAAGGCCGTATTCCCTCCAGCTAGAATTGTTGCCACTCCGGCACCTAAGAGTCCAAGTATGGCGATAGAAACGAGAACTTCGACGAGAGAAAATCCTCTTGCTCCAAGAAAGCGTTGATCCACCCTGGAGGAGATCTCAGCACCTTGAAAATAGACATGACGGGGCAGAGAAAGCACAGGACCTAGAAGAAACGAGTAAAGTTAATAGCCCTTGCTGCCCAGTCTATTGGCTTGGAATTCTGATCTAATTCGCCTATATCTCTAAGGACTTCACAGGGAACTGCAGATGGGTTGGTCACGCAGGTGCCGGGATTTGAAGGTATGGCCAATCTGAGTGTGCTATTATCGCCAAGTGTAAGTTCATTGGTCCACAAGATTCCGTCAAAATTTGAACTGCCACTTAGGGTAGTGTTTGCACATGGTGCCCAGACAAACATGGCCGCGATGGCATTGCCGACGAGTTTAAAGTCTTGCGAGGATGTACACGCACTACCAATGGGCTT
>NZ_JBSYHW010000043.1:0-23446 GCF_056108345.1 Cyanobium sp. NIVA-CYA 375
CGCTCATGGCGCTACCCTTAATCAAGGCCGCCTGAATGGCAGCCAAGGAGTGACAACTTTCCTGAAAGTCACCGCCCTTAGAGTTTTGAACTCGCCAGCTGGCAGGCTCCGGCCGATCCAGGCAATCCAATGGCAGACCTGCCCTTCACCCTTGATCAGCTCCGCATACTGCGGGCCATCGCCTCCGAGGGGAGTTTCAAAAAGGCCGCAGACAGCCTTTATGTGACTCAGCCGGCGGTGAGTCTGCAGATTCAGAATTTAGAGAAGCAGCTCAGCGTCAGCCTGTTTGATCGGGGCGGGCGCAAGGCCCAGCTCACCGAGGCCGGCCACCTGCTGCTCAGTTACTGCGACCGAATCCTCAGCCAGTGCCAAGAGGCCTGCCGGGCTCTGGATGATTTGCACAACCTGCGAGGCGGCTCGCTGATCGTTGGCGCCAGCCAGACCACCGGCACTTATCTGATGCCGCGAATGATCGGTCTGTTTCGGCAGAAGTACCCCGAAGTGGCCGTGCAGTTGCAGGTGCACAGCACTCGGCGCACGGGTTGGAGCGTTGCCAATGGCCAGGTGGATCTGGCGATCATCGGCGGCGAGCTTCCAACGGAGCTTTGTGAGCTGCTGCAGGTGGTGCCCTATGCCAGCGATGAGTTGGCCCTGGTGCTGCCGGTGAAGCATCCGCTGGCCCGCTTGCCCGAGCTCACTAAAGACGATCTCTACCGGCTGGGTTTTGTCTGCCTTGATGCCCAGTCGACCACCCGCAAGATGGTCGACCAGCTGCTGGCCCGCTCCGGGCTGGATGTGGGACGGCTCAAGATCGAGATGGAGCTCAATTCCTTTGAGGCGATCAAAAATGCCGTTCAGTCGGGGCTAGGGGCCGCCTTCCTGCCGGTGGTGTCGATTGAACGGGAGCTCTCGGCTGGCAGCCTGCATCGCCCCCAGGTGGCCGACCTGCTGGTGCGCCGCCAGCTGAAGTTGATCACCCATCCAGCCCGCTACTGCTCCCGGGCTGCCGATGCCTTCCGCAAAGAAGTGCTGCCCGTATTTGCTAGCCCCGACAGCCCCCTGCGCCGCCCGTTGCAGCAGGAGGCTCTCCCGCAGAACTGATCTGGTTCAGAGTTGAACTGTTTCAGAACTGATCAGCTTCGGGGGTGACGCCCACCGTGTCGTCAGCTACGCCCTTGGTTAGGAATTTGTTTTGGCTGGTGTCGGTTTGGTAGACGCAGCGCACGATCGGCTTGTCTTTTACTGAGCCGATGTAGGCGAAGGTGTTCATGCGCTGCTTGCACTGGCGCATCTGTTCGTTGGTTACGGCGCCTTCCTTCTGCAACACGCTCCAGTTTTCCCGGCGGATAACGCAGCCGGCCTTGAGCTCCGGCTGGGTCACAAAACTCGAGCTGGGGTTCATGGTGGTGTACAGCTCAATGTCCATCACGAAGGCACTCGCGCCCCACTGGCGGCAGAACTCCGGATCGGGCACCGCCATGTCGAGCTGCTGGCTGCTGGCGATGTTGCCCTGGTCGCCCTGGGTGGTGCTGGAGATGGCGGTGCCGATGCCGATGCCCACCACCAGCACCCCAGCCAGGATCGCCAGGGTGCCCACGTTGAACTGAAAGGGGCCAGTGCCGCCGGGACCAGTGCCGCCAGGACCACCAGGGCCGCCTTTATTGCCGCCCCCGGCCGGCCGCCTGGGCTGCTCATTGCGGCGACCGCCCCGCTCATAGGCATCCTCTGCATAGCGCCCTCCGGGGGGGCGCCCCTCATCCGGGCGCTCACTGGGGTAACGATCTGAGCTGTAGCGGGAGCGGCTCACAGGCTTTCAGTGCTGCGGGGCAGGCCCATTGAGAAGTTGAGCACCCGGGCATCCGGGTTGTAGCGAAGCTCGCCGGCCTGGAGAAGCTGGCGAATTAGCCCTTCCAGCTGCGAACCGATCTGGCGCAAGGTGTATTCGGTGAGGTCGGCGCCGGCTTGGGCGGCCACCAGCTCGCGGAAGTGGTCTTGCACCTTGGCCAGCACCGGGGCGTCCCAGAGGAACTCGTTGTCGGGATCCACATCCATGGTGAGCTGGCTGGGATCAGCCAGCAGGTTGCCGTCCTCCACCCGGGCGGTGAACAGCCGCACGTGGCGGGTGGTGGACTTCAGCAAGGTCTCTGCAGGTCGGGATTCGTCAGGGAGTGAGTCGGCCATGGGGAGGGGATTGCGGACACCCAATGAATTAACTCTAGAAACCTCCCAAGCCGCGGGGGTCAGGCGCCCCCTTTAAGGTTGCATCTGGATTTTGAAACTGGGTATGCGCGTCGTCATTGCCGGAGCAGGGCTCGCCGGGCTGTCGTGCGCCAAGTACCTCTGTGACGCCGGCCATACGCCGGTGGTTGTCGAAGCCCGTGACGTGCTGGGCGGCAAGGTGGCGGCCTGGCAGGACGAAGACGGCGACTGGTATGAGACCGGCTTGCACATCTTTTTCGGCGCTTACCGCAACATGCGCCAGCTGTTTAAGGAGCTGGATATCGAAGACCGTCTGCAGTGGAAAAGCCACTCGATGATCTTCAACCAGATGGAGACGCCAGGCACCTACAGCCGCTTTGACTTCCCCGACATCCCCGCCCCCTTTAATGGTTTGGCGGCCATCCTCAGCAACAACGACCTGCTCACCTGGCCCGAGAAAATTGCCTTCGGCATTGGCTTGGTGCCGGCAATTCTGCGCGGCCAGCAGTATGTAGAAGAATGCGATAAGTATTCCTGGACCGAGTGGCTGAGGCTGCACAACATTCCCGAGCGGGTCAATGATGAGGTATTCATCGCCATGGCCAAGGCGCTCAACTTCATTGATCCCGATGAAATCTCCAGCACGGTGGTGCTCACCGCCCTAAATCGCTTCCTGCAAGAGGGTGATGGCTCCAAGATGGCCTTCCTCGATGGCAACCCACCGCAGCGGTTGTGCCAGCCGATCGTCGATTACGTCGAGGCCCGTGGCGGGGAAGTTCACCTGAATTCTCCGTTGCGCCAGATCGAGCTCAATGACGATGGCACGGTTAAGGCTTTCCAGATTGGGGGCATTAAGGGCCAGGAGCCCCGCACGCTCACGGCCGACGCCTACGTGAGCGCCATGCCGGTGGATCCCTTCAAGCTGCTGCTGCCTGAGGCTTGGAAGCAAATTCCCTATTTCAAGAAGCTCGACGGCCTCAATGGCGTGCCGGTGATCAATATTCACCTGTGGTTTGATCGCAAGCTCACCGATATCGACCACCTGCTGTTCAGCCGCAGCCCGCTGCTGAGCGTCTATGCAGACATGAGCAACACATGTAAGGAATACGAGGATTCGGAGCGTTCGATGCTGGAACTGGTATTCGCCCCAGCCAAAGACTGGATTGGCCGCTCTGACGAGGACATTGTGGCTGCCACGTTGGAGGAGCTCAAGCGCCTGTTCCCGATGCACTTCACTGGCAACGACCAAGCCACGCTGCGCAAGTCGATCGTGGTCAAAACACCGCTTTCGGTTTACAAAACCGTGCCTGGCTGCCAGCAACTGCGGCCAGATCAAGCCTCGCCGATCCCTAACTTCTTCCTGGCCGGCTGCTACACCATGCAGCGCTATTTGGCCTCAATGGAGGGGGCGGTGCTGAGCGGTAAGCAGTGTGCTCAGGCGATTGGTGCGGCGGTCTAGTTGTGGTGGTGTCCTCGCTCCCAAATCTGGAGGTGGCCTATGAGGCCTGCCGGCAAGAGACGGCCGAGTGGGCAAAGACCTTTTATCTGGGCACCTTGCTGATGCCGCCGGCTAAGCGCCGGGCGATTTGGGCGATTTATGTCTGGTGTCGCCGCACAGATGAACTGATGGATAGTGCGGAAGCTCAGGCCCGTCCTGTGGCAGAGCTGGCAGATCGCCTGGATGCCTGGGAGGCACGCACTAGGGCCCTGTTTGCTGGCGAGATTTGTGATGGTCTCGATCTAGTTATGCGGGACACAATGGAGCGCTACCCCCAACCCCTGCATGCTTATTTAGATATGATCGAGGGTCAAAGGATGGATCTGCGCCTGCACCGCTATCCCACCTTCAAAGACCTAGAGCTCTACTGCTATCGGGTCGCTGGGACGGTCGGTCTGATGACTCAGGAGGTGATGGGACTAGACCCTGCCTATACAAGCGCCCCATGGAGTGATCGGCCGGACACCTCCCAAGCAGCAGTAGCCCTCGGCATCGCTAACCAGCTCACCAACATTCTTCGCGATGTGGGCGAGGATCGCTCTAGAGGACGCATTTACCTTCCCCAGGAAGATCTTGAGCGATTTTGTTATAGCGAAGCCGAGCTACTTGCTGGCACGGTGAATGACAACTGGCGTGCACTGATGCGCTTCCAGCTAGAGAGAGCCCGGACGTGGTTTGCCCGCTCTGAGGCGGGAGTGCGCTGGCTTGCTCCCGACGCTCGTTGGCCCGTGTGGGCATCCCTGCGGTTGTATAGGGGCATTCTTGATGTAATTGAAGAGCATCACTACGACGTTTTTAACAAGCGAGCCTTTGTGCCTAGGGCTGGCAAGTTATTCGACCTTCCTTTTTCCTATCTGGTCGCTCAAGTGCGCTGAGTAGCGCCCTCAATCCACTCCAGTAGTATTGAATTCACTAGCTCAGGTGCTTCGTCGTGGGGGCAGTGGCCCAGCCCTGGCAGCAGCCGTAAATCCTTTATGCAGGAGTATTGCTCGGCCCAGTTGCGTGCTTCGGCTGGATCCTCCCAGGGATCGGCTTCCCCCCAAATCATGCGCACCGGCAGCGCTGGGGTGGCGGCGCTTAGATCTCCAAGCAGCTCCGGGGCCAGGTGGTCGTTAAACAGGTTGACGAAGCCGCGAAAGCTTTCCGTGGCTCCTGGATCGGTGCTGGGCCGGTGCAGCAGGGCTACCAGCTCATCGTCGACGTGGGCACCACTTGGGTAGGCCCGCGCCAGCACGCTGCGGATAAAGGCCGGCTGGGCTAGCAGGCGAAACAGGGGCACGATCACCCAGCGCTGCCGTACCAGCTGCTTTACC
Organism: Cyanobium sp. NIVA-CYA 375; assembly: GCF_056108345.1. Taxonomy (NCBI): domain Bacteria; kingdom Bacillati; phylum Cyanobacteriota; class Cyanophyceae; order Synechococcales; family Prochlorococcaceae; genus Cyanobium; species Cyanobium sp. NIVA-CYA 375. Next base: position 5,011 of record NZ_JBSYHW010000043.1, read on the forward strand.
AGGGGGCGGCTGACCCGCTCCCAGCCCGGCAGCTGGGCAGCCCGTTTGTCGTCGAGGGTGCGCTGGGCGCAGTCGATCAAGATCACCTGGAAGGGTGGGAACCCCTCAGCCAATAGCAGCCTGGCTGCGGTGAGGGCCACCATGGCGCCGATGGAGTTGCCCACCAGGTGCACGCGGGGGGGTTCTGAGCTGCTGCCAGGTTCAGCCAGAAGCAGCTGCCGCACCGCGTCGGCCACCTGGCGGCCCCAGAGGTCGAAGCAGTACTGAACTGCGCCCTGCCTTGGCGGCTCTTGAGCTAATCGGGAAACAGGCTTATCGCTGGCACCAAAGCCCAGGAGGTCTAGGGCGAGCACCCGGGCATAGGGAGCAAGGGCTGGCAGGTTGTGGCGCCAATGGCCCACAGACGCCCCAAAGCCATGGATAAGCACAATCCGCTCTGGGCTGCTTGGCGCCCCGGCTGTGAGCATGTGGATCCGATGTCCATGCCAGCTCCAATAGCTGGAGATCGGATCCGTATCAGGAAGAGTTGCGTTCAGACAGCAGCCTTCTGGTTGGCCAGAAGATCCTTGAGCTTGGCTAGTTCGCCGGCCCAGCGGGGGTCTGGGGCTTCGCTATCGACGTTGTCGGCGTGCACAACCTTGTTGACAGCCTTGCGGGCAGCGGTGGGAGCCGCGCCACCGGGGCGACGCTCGCCGGGGGCAGGGCTGCGGCTGTCCTTGCGCTCAGAAATTTCGATGCGCAGGGCGTTGCCGCCGAAGTCCTTGCCGTTGAGCTGCTCGATCACCGTTTCGGCAGTTTTTTGATCGTCGACGTTGGCAAAACCGAAGCCGCGGCAAGCGCCGGTGTCGCGGTCGTTGACGGCCTTGAAACGCACCCCTTCACCCACGGCACTGAACAGAGCCTCGAGCTCTTTGGCATCAAAGGTCTGCGGCAGGTTGCCGACGTAGAGGCGAATGCTCATGGGGAAGGGAAGAAAAAACTTTCTGCAGGCGAGGAGAAGCCTCTCGATGCGCCTTTGCATCAGAAAGTTAATCACGGCGAGGGTCCGTTTAACCGTCATGCCCGTGCTGCTGCCACCAGCTTTGTGCCGCAGCAAGCGCTTCAGCTCGGGCTTCCGGCCCTGCAGCAAGGCGCCCAAAGGCTCGCTCGAGCGTCAGATGTGCGAGCAGGCGCCCGAGCAGGCGCCCTGGGGGAATCGCCAGTTCCCGCTGCAGGCTGCGGCCATCCACAGGCGGCCCTGGATGGAACAGGGGGTCGCTTGGCAGGCGCCAGCGCTCCAGCAGCTCTGCTGCCGACTGGGGTAGCAGCAGCAACAGGGCGGGCAGATCGGCCTCCAATTCGCTGCATAGGGCCAGGCGTCCAGCCTCCGGCAGCCCATCCCAGCCACCCGCCCTGCCCAGCTCCTGACGCCAGTGGCGCAGGGTCCGGCAGCGTTGTTGCAGGCGCCGGCTGCTGCGCAGGCCGGCTAGGGCTTCGGGGGGCAGCAGGGCAGTTAGCCGCGCCAGCGGCAGGGCCCAGGAGATTTCTTCGGCTTGCAGGCCCCGCTCCTGGGCTTGCTCCAGGCCCAGGAGCGGGGCGGTTGCACCGCTGGGGGTGGCGGCATCGGCGCCCCAACTACGTAATAGGCCGCATTCCAGGGCCAGCGATAAGCCGGTTTCTCCCCTGGGAGCGGTGGCCAATTTCTCCAGTTCCGCCAGCACCCTTTCGCCGGCTACCTGGGCCAGCTGGCTGGCATGGGATTCGATCCAGCGGCGGCTGGTGGGCTCTAGTTCAAAGTTCAGGCAGCAGGCCAGGCGGATGCCCCGCAGCAGGCGCAGGGGGTCGGCCAGCAGGTTTGCTTCGCTCACCGCCACCAGCTGGCGGCGGCGCAGGTGGCTGAGGCCGCCGGTGGGGTCCACCAGGGCTGCCGCGGCGGCGCCGGCGGCGGGCAGGGGTAGGGCGATGGCGTTGATTGTGTAGTCCCGGCGCCCCAGGTCTGCTTCCAGGTTCGAACCTTCCTGGCGGGCCAGGTCGAGGTTCCAGCCCCGCAGCACCAGCCGGGCGATGCTGCGCTCCGCATCCAGCACCACGCAGCTGCCCCCATGGATCCTGGCCAGCTGGCGGGCCAGGGCGAGGGCATCCCCAGGCACGACTAGGTCTAGGTCGGGTTGGCGCTCCAGGCGCCCTAATAGACCGTCGCGTACGGCGCCGCCCACTAGGGCCGTGCCAGGCGGTAGGGCCTCTAGGGGAAGGGGCCAGGGCTCGGCCAGCAGGCGCTGCCAGAGCTCTTCTGCCACCTCGCCAGCGGGGCGGTGAGCCGTCACAATGGGCTGCTGGCTCAGCCTGGGCAGCATGTGCATCTGCGTGGATTGCCACTGGGTCGACCGCTGTCAGGCCTACCACGCGGTGGAGCGCCAGCACGGCGTACCCCACCTCTGCCTGGAGCCCGATCTCAGCCCGAGCGAGCCACGCATTCACGTGCAGGTGCAGGATCTCCCCGCAGGTGGGGTGGGAGTGGAGTGGGACGTGCGCGCCTGCGGCAGTTTTCAGCGGGATGCCGGCCGTTGGCAGCGTCTCTGCCCCGGTGTAGCCACGCCGCGATGAGGACAAGCTGATGGCTGCCGTTTTGGCTTTGCATAGCTCCAGTGAGGTGCTCGGCGTAGGAGTCCGCTGGCTAGACGGGCCAAGCGCTCTGGCGGGCAGCACTGCGGTGCGCGCCTTTCCCCTCGGCCGCGAGCTCTCCAAGCAACTGTTCAGCTGCATTGAGCAGCTATTGCCCGCTGAGCAGTGGCCCCAGCTCAGCCGCCTGGCGGTGGCCACTGGCCCAGGCGGGTTCACCGGCACCCGGCTCACGGTGGTGCTGGCCCGCACCCTGGCCCAGCAGTTGCAGTTGCCCCTCGATGGGGTGGGCAGCTTTTTGCTGGTGGCCCGGCGGCTGGGGATTGGCGAGCCAACCTGGCTGGTGCAGGAGCTGCCGCGCCGCGGCGTGGTGGCTGGGCTCTATGCCCCTGCGGGCCCAGATCAAGGCATCGTGGAGCTTGAGGAGCCCCGGCTGTTCGCTCCAGGTACGCCCTTGCCGCCGGGTCCCCAGCTTTCCGCAGAGGCCTTGCTGCCCGACGACGTTGAGCAATTGCTGCAGCTGAGTGTTCAGGCGGCTCACCTGGGCGTGGCAGCTCCCTGGCAGCCCGTGCTGCCCTCCTACCCCACCTCGCCGGTGGCCGGGCTCTGATGTCCCAACCCGATCCGGCGCGCCTTCCTCCCCTTAGCGGCGTCCAGGGGCGCTCCCGCAAGCTGCGTCCCCGCAGGGGTCGTGCGAGCCCCTGGGGGCTGCTGGCGCTGCTGCTGGCCGGTGGTTTTCTTTGGCTTTCGCGCGGCTGGTGGTGGCCGGCGCCCCCAACCCCCCAGATGATCCTGGTGCTGGGCGGCGATGTGGCGCGGGAGCGGGAGGCGGCGGCTTTGGCGGCCCGCCAGGGGCTGCCGGTGGTGGTGAGTGGCGGCAGCAATCCCGAATATGCCCATTGGTTGTTTGAGCAACGCCAGGGGTTGCCGCCCCACCAGGTGCAGCTCGACTACCGCGCCCGGGACACCCTCTCCAATTTCACTTCCCTGGTGGACGATCTGCGCCAGGCCCGCATCCGCCATGCCCTGCTAGTCACCAGCAGCGACCACATGGACCGGGCCCTGCTGGTGGGCAGGATCGTGGCTGGCAGCCGCGGCATCCACCTCACGCCGGTGCCGGTTTCCTGTGGTGATCGCTGCCAGCCGGAGGGCAGGCGCAAGGTGTGGGGCGACGGACTGCGGGCGGCCGTGTGGGTGCTGAGTGGCCGTGACCTCAGGGGCTGGGCGGGCCCAGCTGGTGGCCGTTGATCAGCCCCTGGTCAAGCAGGGCATTGATCTGGGCCTGGCAGGCGGCCGTGGCGACGTCGAGGTCGGCGCGCCGCCGTGAGGCGGGCGCTGGAATTGGCGTGCCAATGCGGATGTGAATGGGCAGTAGCCGTGCGCCGGCTTGCCCCGGGCCCAGGGCCCGGTGGCTGTTGATAATCGCCACAGGCAGCAGGGGCACGCCGGCGCGGGCTGCCAGCAGGGCGGCGCCAGCCTGGGGATCATTCACCCGGCCATTGGCCTGGCGGGTGCCGTCGATGAATACGCCGGTGGCCCAACCCTCGAGCAGGCGGTTGGTGGCGGTGCGGATGGCCTCGCGGTCGCTGGCGCCACGGGACACCGGGTAGGCGCCGCAGGCCCGGATGATGGCGCCGAGTATCGGCACCCTGAACAGCTCTGCCTTGGCCATGAAGGCCACTGGCCGGCCTAGGGCGTGGCCAAGTAGGGGTGGATCAAGGTGGGAGCCGTGGTTGGCCACCACCACCAAAGCCCCCTGCTTCGGCACGTTGCCGTTGCCGGCGGTGCGACCGCGAAACAACAACCGGTAAATCGGAAAAACCAGCAGGTGGCTGATCAGCCGGTAGGTGAGGCTGGGCCGCGGTGTGCGGATCAGGGCCGGCAGCTGGCTGGATTGGCTCATAGCGCCAGGTCGGCGGCGCTGCTGATCTGGGCGGTGTGGATGCCTGGGCAGCTGCGTTTGATTAGGCCGCTAAGCACGGCTCCAGGACCAATCTCCACGGCGGTTTCTATGCCCAGATTCCTGAACTGCGCCATCGTTTCGCGCCAGCGCACGCCAGTGGTCATCTGATTGACCAGGCGGGCCTTGAGCGCCGCTGCGCTGGTTTCGGGGCTGGGATCGGTGTTGCTGAGCACGGGAATCGCCGCATCGGTGAAGGCGACCGATTCCAGCTCGGTGGCAAAGGCGGCGGCGGCTGCCGCCATGAAGGGGGAGTGGAAGGCGCCGCTGACGGCCAGGGGAATGGCCCGCTTGCACGTCAAGTTGCTGCTGACGGCTGCCACCGCCTCGGGGCTGCCGGAGAGCACCACCTGGGCGTCGCTGTTGTCGTTGGCAACTACCACCCCTTCAGTGGCTGCCACCAGGTCATCCAGTTCACCCCGGTCGAAACCCATCACCGCCGTCATGGCGCCGCCGCCGGCAGCCGCCATCAAGGTGCTGCGGCTTTTCATCAGCTGCAGCCCGGTGCCGAAGTCGAACACCCCCGCTACATGCAGGGCGACCAGTTCGCCCAGGCTGTGGCCAGCTACCAGTTGGGGCGCGCGGCCTTGGGCCTGCAGGGCTTCTGCCAGCAGGCTTTCGATTACAAACAGGGCCGGTTGGGTGTTGCGGGTGTCGTTGAGATCGCCTAAGTCGGCGTCGGTCGCTGTGCCGGAGCAGATCGCCAGCAGGTCTCGGCCCAGCAGGGCTGAGGCTTGCTCGAAACGCTCCCGGGCTCCAGGCAGCTCCAAAACCGGCTCTGCCATGCCCACTTTTTGCGAGCCCTGGCCAGGAAACACCCAGGCAATGCCCATGCCGACACCCTCTGACTAAGTCGGCTGGAGATTAGGTCTCAGCAAGTGGGGCCCTGCCAGCGCAGGAGTGCTGCTCCCCAGCTAAGGCCGGCGCCAAAGCCGCTGCTGGCCAGCAGATGGCCCGGCTGCACTCGGCCATCCTTGACCGCTTCATCCAGCATCAATGGAATCGTGGCGGCTGAGGTGTTCCCGTAGAGTGCCAGGTTGCTCAGCACCTGGCTATGGGCTATAGCGAAGCGGTCGGCGACGGCGTCGAGGATGCGCTGGTTGGCCTGATGCAGCAGCAGCCAGTCGAGCTGCCCGGGGGCGGTGCCGGTGGCCTCCAGCAACTCACTGAGAATTGCCGGCACCTCTCGCACCGCAAATTTGTAAACCTCCTGGCCGTTCATCTGGATCGGCGCAAAGCCGCCCTGCTGGGCCGTGAGCTCCCCGAGCAGGGGTGCGTGTCTGTCCAGCTGGGCAAGGGTTAGACAGCTGTTGCGGCTGCCGTCGGAGCGCATGCGGAAACCCAGCAGGCCGCTTTCGCCTGCTTCGCAGGCCTCCACCGCCACGGCGCCGGCACCATCGCCGAACAGCACGCAGGTGCTGCGGTCGTCCCAATCGACCCAGCGACTGAGCTGGTCGGCGCCGATCACCAGGGCCCGCTTCATGGCGCCGCTGCCTAGGTATTGGCTGGCGGTGATCAGGGCAAACAGAAAGCCGCTGCAGGCGGCGGTGAGATCGAAGGCCACCGCCCGCCTGGCCCCCAAGGCCCCCTGCACCCGCGGCGCCGTACCGAATAAATCGTCGGGACTTGAGGTGGCCAGCAGGATCAGGTCGACATCCTCTGGGCTCCAACCGGCGTGGTCGAGGGCGGTCTGGGCGGCGCGGCTGGCCAGGCAGGTGAGGGATTCGCTGGGGCCGGCGATCCGGCGGGAGCCGATGCCAGTGCGGGTGCGGATCCACTCGTCGTTGGTGTCAACCCGCTCGCTGAGTTGCTGATTGGTGATGCTGGCTGCCGGCACGGCGCTACCGCAACCCACCAGGGCCATGCCCAGCAGACAGGATGATTTTGGCGCTGGTGTGTTGACTCCGCCGAGCGACACCGGGAACGGCTCACAGTGGGCTCAGTCAATCACAAGCGACTGGCTTATTTAGGGCTGCCCGTTTCGCTGAGGGCGTGGAGGTTGGCCATTACGCCATGGCTGGCAGCGGAGTGGGCTAGGCGCAGGGCGCTGAGTACCGAGAGGGCCTTGCTGCTGCCGTGGCCGATCACGCACACCCCATCTACGCCTAGCAGCAAGGCGCCGCCGTGTTCGGCATGGTCGAGGCGCTTTTTGATGCGGCGCAGGTTGTTGATCAAAAAGGCCGAACCCACCTTGCCGCGGCGGCCCCGGGGTAGTTCCTCCTTGATCACATCCAGCAGCACGCTGCCAACGGATTCCAGGAACTTCAACAGCACGTTGCCAGTGAAGCCATCGCAGACCACCACGTCGAAGTTGCCGGAGAGAATGTCTCGACCTTCGCAGTTGCCTGCGAATGCAAAGCGCTTCTCCTCGGCTAGCAGCGGGTAGGTGCGTAGGCAGAGCTCATTGCCCTTGCACTCCTCTTCGCCAATGTTCACTAGGCCGATGCGGGGCCGGGCCACCTGCAGCACATCGCGGCTGTAGATGTGGCCCAATAGGGCCCACTGGTGCAAATAGGCGGGCTTGCAATCCATGTTGGCGCCCACATCCAGCACCAGCACCTGCTGTTCGGTGTCTTTAGTTGGAAATAGGGCGCCGATGGCGGGACGGTCGATATTTTTAAGACGGCCGAGACGAAAGATCGCTGAGGCCATCACGGCGCCGGAGTTGCCAGCGGAGTAAACGGCGGTCGCCTGGCCTTGTTTAACTAGGTCCATGGCCATGTTGATGCTGGCGTCGCGCTTTTTGCGCACCACCGTGGCCTCTTCATTCATGCCCACCGAGGGGCCGCTGGCCACTAGCTCGATCAACCCCCGGGCCACGGCTTCGTTGACTTGATCCTGGAGGCCCATGGCGGCCACGGCGGCCTGAAGCAGGGTCGCTTCGGCCACGAAACGCACCCGCAGGGGCAGCAGTTCCACGGCCCGCAGGCAACCCTCCAGGATCGGCCCAGGGGCGTGGTCGCCGCCCATGCCATCTACCGCTACCCAGAGGCGGTCGGCGTCGTTGATCGGGGTGTCTTCGCCCGGACCGCCCAGGCCCCGTTGCAGGCGGCGCAGGGGGTCGAACACCAGCGGTTGCAGCACCGTGTTGGCCATGTTGCCGGCCACGCTTGTAGCGGTGCCGGCAACGTTTCCAGCCGTGTTGGCGGCGGAGCTGGCTGCAGAAGTGGCGCTATCCACCAGGCTGGTCACCGCCGCGTTACGGCGATACCAGATCACCAGCCTGCGGATGGCCCGGCTGGGTTTGGCGCGCTTGTCAGGTCCCTTCGGAAGCAACGGCGTCAACGATGCGTTGGAACAGGTAGCCGGTGCCGCGAGCCGTGAGGATCAGCTCGGGATTGGCAGGATCATCCTCCAGTTTGGAGCGCAGCCGTGAAATGTGGACATCAACCACTCGGGTATCTACGTGACGCTCCGGGGTGTAGCCCCACACATCCTTGAGAATTTCGCCCCGGCTGAACGGTTCGCCGCTGCGGCTCACCAGCAGCTCCAGCAGGCTGAACTCCATGCCGGTGAGGCGGATGCGCTCATCACCTCGATACACCTGACGCTTGTTGGTGTCGATGCGCAGGTCGCCCACCGTGATCACGCCGGAATTAGGAGAACCGGCGATGGACTCCTTTCCCGACCGCCGCAACACGCAGCGGATGCGGGCCTCAAGTTCCTTGGGGCTGAAGGGTTTCACCACATAGTCGTCAGCTCCGAGCTCCAGGCCGGTGATGCGGTCTGCCACATCGCCCAGGGCGGTCAGCATCACGATCGGCACATCCGATTCCTTGCGCAGCTCCTGGCAGACGCCGTAGCCATCCAGGCGCGGCATCATCACGTCGAGCACCACCAGATCCGGCTGGGTGGTCTTGAACAATTCAAGGGCTTCGATGCCGTCGCTGGCCGTGACCACCTGATAGCCGATCATCGATAGCCGGGTATCCAGGATCCGCCGGATGCTGGCTTCATCGTCAACGACCAGGATGATCTCCTTGCCGTGATTGTTCCCGAGGGTGGCGGTGGGGGCGGAGGCCGTCATCACTGCAGCCGGGCTGCTACATCAGATAGCCCCCACTGAAAAGGCGAGAGGGGGCGAAATTTCATTCAATGCCACCTTTCTTCATACAGCTCTTCCTCGTTAGCCCCTAGTTCGTGGCCAAGCCCAGCACCTTTTTTGTCTGCACCAGCTGTGGTGCCCAGGCCCGCCAGTTTTTTGGCAAGTGCGCCAGCTGCGGCAGCTGGAACACCTTGGTGGAGCAAAAGGCTGCCCCGGCCGCCGACAGTCGACGCCGGCGGCCGGTGGCCGAGGTTGCTGCCGCTGAAGGCGTTGTCGCCGGCCAGCCGCGGCGCTCCGAGCCGATCCAAGCGGTGGGTGAGCGGGCCTTGCAGCGGCTCAGCAGCGGCTATGGCGAGTTCGATCGGGTGTTGGGCGGCGGTTTGGTGCCTGGCTCCCTGGTGCTGGTGGGCGGCGACCCGGGAATTGGCAAAAGCACCCTGCTGCTGCAGAGCGCCCGCGCCATGGCGGCGCGGGCGTCGGTGCTCTACGTGAGCGCGGAGGAGTCGGCCCAGCAGGTGAAGTTGCGCTGGCGCCGCCTGGCCGAGGCCACACCTGGCGAAGCCGAAGTTGGTGAAAGCGAAGCTGGGGCTGATTTTCAGCTGCTCGCCGAAACCGACCTGGAGCTGGTGCTGCAGGAGCTGGAGGCGTTGCGGCCAGCGGTGGCGATCATTGATTCGATCCAGGCCCTTCATGACGCCGAACTCGGCAGCGCCCCTGGTTCGGTGTCCCAGGTGCGGGAATGTGCTGCCGCCCTGGCCCGCATTGCCAAGCGCCAGGACACGGCCCTGCTGCTGGTGGGCCACGTCACCAAGGAGGGCGCCCTGGCGGGCCCGAAGGTGCTCGAGCATCTTGTGGATGCGGTGCTCACCTTTGAGGGCGACCGCTTTGCCAGCCACCGGCTACTGCGGGCGGTGAAAAACCGCTTCGGCGCCACCCATGAGCTGGGGGTGTTCGAGATGCGCGATCGGGGCCTGGCCGAGGTGACCAACCCCAGCGAGCTATTCCTTGGCAGCGATGAACCCAGCGCCGGCACCGCCACGATCGTGGCCTGCGAGGGCACCAGGCCCCTGGTAGTGGAAATGCAGGCCCTGGTGAGCACCACCAGTTACGCCAGCCCGCGCCGCAGCGCCACCGGTATCGCCGTTAATCGCTTGCACCAGATTTTGGCCGTGCTCGAAAAACACCTGGGCCTGCCCCTGTCGCGGTTCGACTGCTACCTGGCGGTGGCCGGCGGTTTGGAGGTGGAGGAGCCGGCGGCGGATCTCGGCGTGGCCGCGGCGGTGGTGGCCAGCTACCGCGACCTCACCTTGCCGCCCGGCACGGTGCTGGTGGGGGAGCTGGGTCTGGGTGGCCAGTTGCGGCTCGTGGGGCAGCTGGAGCTGCGGCTGCAGGAGGCGGCGCGGCTGGGTTTCACCCGGGCGGTGGTGCCGAGGGGTACGGGCCTAGCCAAGGCCGCTGCCGGTATGGGTCTGCAGCTGCTGGAGGCCGGTGGCGTGGCCGAGGCCCTGGTAGCCGCCCTGGGGGTGAATCCGGCGGATGATCGGGGCTAAACCCCGCCGCCTGCGACCTGCTCGCTGGCACGGATCATCTTGATGCAAGCTATCTGCACTATGATGATTTGTCGGCACTAAGTTGATTTGATGCGCACCACGCTCACTATCAACGACTCGCTTTACGAGCAGGCGAAGGTGCAGGCCGCTCGTGAAGGCAGCACGGTTGGCTTGGTGTTTGAGGCGGCCTTGCAGTTTTATCTCGATCGAGCCCGTCTGTTGATGCAGGTAGAGCTGCCCCCTATGCCTGTCCAGGGCGGTGGCTTTCTGCGCTCGGGAGTTGACCTCGACGACCTCTCAAAACTGCAGGAGCTGCTCGATGAAGAGCTGACTTTGAATCGGTTGCGCTGATTTGATGTACTGCGTCGATGTCAACGTGCTGGTGCAGGCCTGCGTGGCCGCTTCACCAAGACACCAGCTGGCCCGCTCCTGGCTGCTTGCCCACCGAGCATCTCCAGAGGGGCTTGGCCTGTTTTCTGTTGTGGTCAGTGGTTTTTTTAGGGTTGCCACCGATCGCCGCGTGTTCAGCGAGCCCATTGATTCAGCTGCCGCTGTGGCCTTCATCGACAGTCTCACCGCCTCGATTGCAGTGTCCGTTCTCGACCCCGGGCCCCGCCATTGGGGCCTGTTTCGTCAGATGGTGTTGGAATATCAGCCAAGCTCGGCAGATATGACTGATGTTTACTTGGCAGCGGCGGCTCAGGAGCTAAATGCCACCTGGGTTTCCTTTGACCGTGGCTTTGCCCGCTTTAAAAAATTGCGCTGGCTCAACCCTGCCGATATGTGATCCGGTTCAGAAATACACGTCGACGCTGCCCCGACCGCTGGTTTTGAGCCAGTTCTGGGCTTCGATGTAGTTGTTTGGTGCCAGGCGGATCGCCTTGCCCCAGAAGTCGGCGGCCTGATCGAAACAGCGATCAGCCTCATCGGCATCGCCGCGCTCCTCTGCGATCGAACCCAGGTGATGGTGGATCACCGCGATGTTGTTGAGGGCCTGGGGCATTTTGCTGTTGAGATCCAGGGCCTGGCCGTAGAAGTCGAGGGCCTTGGCGTGGTCACCGTTGGAGGCAAACACCAGCGCCATGTTGTAAAGAATGAAGGCCCGGTCGTTGGGGTCGTCTTCGAGGGTGAGCGCCTCTTCATAGTTTTCAAGGGCTTCTGCGTATTCGCCATCGGCCTGGGCGCTCATGCCGTCGCGGTAATAGGCAAAGGCCTCCTTGGCGCGTCGGTTGGTGGGCAGCACCTTGAGGATCAGGTCGGCCATCACCGTGAAGCTTTTATCGATGAAGTTGTCGTTGCGTTGACTGCGGGGCACGGATTAGCGGCGGACTTCGTGGGCCCATCCTGGCGGATGTCCCTAGCCTGAGTTGATCCAATTTCTTACCTGGCCTTGCATTCGCTCCAGGAGCCGCCTCTGCTGGAGCCCCTCTTGCTGGAGATCGAGGGGATGAAATGCGGTGGCTGCGTGCGGGCCGTTGAGCAGCGCCTGCTGGATCAACCCGGTGTGCGCCAGGCCAGCGTCAACCTGCTAACCCGCACTGCCTGGGTCGACCTCGCCTCTGCGCAAGTGGATCCGGGGGCGCTGCTCCAGGCATTGGCCGCTCTGGGTTTCCAGGCGCGGCTGCGCTCCACGGAGGCTGAGGTGTCGAGTCGCCGGGAGCGCTTGCAGGCGCGCAGCTGGTGGCAGCAGTGGCGCCAGCTGCTGGTGGCCCTAGTGCTGCTCCTGGTTTCCGTGCTCGGCCATCTGCCGGTGGCGGGGCTAGGTGCCCTTTGGATTCACGCCTTGGTGGCCACTTCGGCCTTGGCTGGGCCTGGCCGACCGATTCTGGTGCGGGGAATTCAGGGAGCCCTAGCTGGCTTGCCCAGCATGGACACCCTGGTGGGGCTGGGGGTGCTCAGTGCCTATGGGGCCAGCCTGGTGGCCTTCCTTTGGCCCCAAACCGGCTGGCCATGCTTTTTCAATGAGCCGGTGATGCTGCTCGGTTTCGTGCTTCTGGGCCGCTTCCTGGAGGAACGGGCCCGCTTCCGCACCGGCCGGGCCCTGGAGCAGCTCGCCGAACTCCAACCAGACACTGCTCTGCTGCTGCTCGGCGATGGGCCGCCGCGCCCGGTGCGGGTTGGCGGCCTTCGCCCCGGGGACCGGGTTCAGTTGCTGCCCGGAGACCGGGTGCCAGTTGATGGCGTGGTGCTGGAGGGCTGCTCGGCGGTGGATGTTTCAGGTCTTACCGGCGAACCGCTGCCCCTGCAGGCCGCTGCTGGCAGTGAGCTCGCCGCCGGCAGCCTCAACCTGGAGGCCCCCCTTGTGCTGGAGGTGAGTCGCCGTGGGGCCGACAGCGCCATCGCCCGGATCATCCACCTGGTGGAGCGGGCCCAGGCGCGTAAGGCACCGATTCAGGCCCTTGTCGACCGGATTGCCGGGCGCTTCACCATTGTCGTACTGGCGTTAGCGCTGGCCACCTTGCTGTTTTGGTGGCTGCTGGGCACCCAGCTCTGGCCGCAAGTGCTCCACTCGACCCATGCGGTGGGTCATGCCGGGGGCCACGCCGGCCATGGGGTGCTGGGTACCAGCGCCGAAACTCCCTTTGCCCTGGCCCTGCAACTGGCAATTGCGGTACTGGTGGTGGCTTGCCCTTGCGCCTTGGGCCTAGCCACCCCCACTGCCATCACGGTGGGCACTGGTCGGGCGGCCCGAGAGGGCCTGCTGTTTCGTGGCGGCGATGCGATTGAAACCGCTGCCCGGCTCCAGGCTGTGCTGTTCGATAAAACCGGCACCCTCACCTTGGGGCGTCCCCTAGTGGCGGCGGTAGAGCCCCTCGGTGATTTGGATGCCGATCGGCTGGTGCAATTGGCTGCCAGCCTTGAAGCAGGCACACGCCATCCCCTTGGCCATGCCCTGCTGCAGGAGGCCCAACGCCGCGATCTGGCGTTATTGGATTTGAGTGACTCCCACACCACTGCCGGTGAAGGCGTGGCGGGCTTGGTTGAGGGCCGCCGGCTGCGGGTCGGGCGGCTGGCTTGGGTGGCAGCGGCGCCCTCAGCCGAATTGCTCGCCCGCCAGGCCCTACTCGAGTGTCATGGGGCCAGTGTGCTGGCCGTGGCCGACGATCAGCAGGGTCTGCTTGGGTTGGTGGCGGTAGAGGACCAGCCCCGCCCGGACGCGGCGGCGGTGCTGGCAGCTCTGCGGGGTTTGGACCTGGAGCTCGGCCTGCTCAGTGGCGATCGGCGTGAGCCGGTGCAGCAGCTAGGCAGCAGGCTGGGTCTTGCCGAGGCCGAGCTGGCCTGGGAACTGCGGCCCGAGCAGAAGCTGGAGCGAATCCTGCAGCATCCGGCCCGCGGCGCCTTGGCGATGGTGGGCGACGGCATTAACGACGCCCCGGCGTTGGCGGCGGCAGACCTTGGCATCGCAGTCGGCACTGGCACCCAGATCGCCCAGGACAGCGCCGATCTGGTGGTGATGGGCGAGCAGCTTGACGGCATTGTGCGGGCCCTGTTGCTGGCCCGCCGCACCATGGCCAAGGTGCGGCAAAACCTTGTCTGGGCCTTCGGTTACAACTTGATCGTGCTGCCTTTGGCGGCCGGCGTGCTGCTGCCTGGCTTTGGGATGTTGCTCACCCCGCCGCTGGCTGCCCTGCTGATGGCCCTTAGTTCGATCACGGTGGTGGCAAATGCCCTGTTGCTGCAGGATGGAAGTAACCATTCCCGCTGATTTCCAGGTGGCAGAGCCGGCAGTGGCTACCCGGGGCCGGTTTGTGGTGCTCGAGGGCATTGATGGTTGTGGCAAGAGCACCCAGCTCGAGGCCCTGAGCCGCTGGTTGCCCACCAGTGGCTTGCTGGCTGCCGGGGCCGAGCTGGTAGTGACCCGGGAGCCCGGTGGCACTGCCCTGGGGGCAGCCCTGCGCCAGCTGCTGCTGCACCCCCCGGGTGAGGCGGCACCGCAGCCGATGGCCGAGCTGCTGCTCTATGCCGCCGATCGGGCCCAGCACGTGGAGCAGTGCATTCGTCCGGCACTGGCGGCCGGCCATTGGGTGCTGAGTGATCGCTTTAGCGGCTCTACGGCTGCTTACCAGGGTTATGGCCGCGGCCTCGACCTGGCCCGCATCGCCCAGCTGGAGCAGCTGGCTACAGGAGGCCTGGCTCCCGATCTCACCCTGTGGCTGGAGTTGCCCCTGGCCGAATCCCTGCGCCGCCGCGGTGAGCGCACTGCCGACCGCATTGAGGCCAGCGGAGAGGTCTTTCTGCAGCGGGTTATCGATGGTTTTGCGGTCTTGGCCGCAGGGCGGGGCTGGCGGCGGGTTGATGCGACTGGGGCACCGGAGCAGGTGGCGGCAGCGTGCCGCGGTTTGGTGGAAGAGCTTGTTGCAGGTTCGCCCCCATGACGCCCCTGTTTGATGACCTGCTTGGACAGGACAGGGCCGTTGCCCTGCTGGAGGCCTCACTGGTTAAGCAGCGACTGGCGCCGGCCTATCTGTTTGCCGGCCCAGATGGGGTGGGGCGGCGGCTGGCGGCGTTGCGGTTTCTGGAGGGCGTGCTGGCGGGGCTTGCGGGCGATGCCGGTATCCGCCGGCGTCTGCAGGAGGGAAACCACCCAGATCTGCTCTGGGTCGAGCCCACTTATCAGGACAAAGGCCAGTTGGTGCCGGCTTCCAAGGCGGAGGAGTTGGGCTTGGCGCGGCGGGCTGCACCCCAGTTGCGGCTTGAGCAGATTCGCGACGTTTCGCGCTTTTTATCCCGTCGGGCCGTGGAAGCCAGGGGCTGTGTGGTGGTGCTGGAGCACGCCGAGGCGATGGCCGAGGGGGCAGCCAATGCCTTGCTCAAAACCCTGGAGGAGCCCGGTGAGGGCTTGCTGATCTTGATCGCAGCGACACCAGAGCAGCTGCTCACCACGATTCGCTCTCGCTGCCAGCAGATCCCCTTCACCAGGCTCAGCGCCGAGCAGCTGGCTGTGGTGTTGGAGCGCTGCGGTGAGCCCGCCCCTACGGCAGATCCACCCGAATTGCTGGAGCTGGCTGCCGGATCACCGGGGGGGCTGCTGCGTTGCCGCCAGGCCTGGGCCGCCCTGCCGGAGGGGCTCACCGCCAGATTGCTGGATTTGGGCGTATCAGCGGAGCCCCTGCAGGCCCTTTCCCTGGCCAGGGATCTTGCCGAGGCGCTCGATGCCGAGCAACAGCAATGGCTGCTTGGCTGGTGGCAGCTGGCCTTATGGCGACGCCAAGCCCCGGTGGCCCAGCTCCAGCGCCTTGAACGTCTGCGCAGCCAGCTGCGCGCCTACGTCCAGCCGCGTCTGGCTTGGGAGGTGGCGTTGCTGGAGTTGGCCGGCATCTGATCAGCTGGCTTGGACCTGGCGAGCTTCCCGAATCATGGGCACCAGATCGGCTAGCTGCTCATCGCTGGATAATTCAAGGCAGTATCCGGCGCCGTAAACGGTTTTGATGAAGCGCGGCTTGCGGGGATCGGGTTCGAGCTTGGTGCGCAGGTGGCGCACGTGCACCCTGATGGTCTCGATGTCGTCGTCAGGTTCGTAGCCCCACACCTCCTTGAGGATCAGCGAGGGTGCCACGGTTTGGCCGTGGCGCTGCAGTAGGCAGTGCAGCAGTTCAAATTCCAGGTGGGTGAGGCGTACCGGCGCGTCAAACCAGATGGCCTCAAAGCGCTCCGGCACCAGGGTGAGACAGCCGTAGCTGAGAATTTCGTTGTGCTTGGCGGAAAGGGGGGCATGGTCGCTGCGGCGCAGCAGAGCTTTGACCCGCACCATTAGCTCCTCGAGATCGAAGGGCTTGGGGAGGTAGTCGTCGGCGCCGGAATTAAAGCCGCTCACCTTGTCTTTGATGCTGCCAAGAGCCGTGAGCATCAAGATCGGGATCTTGGCGGTGCGCTCATCACGGCGCAGCCGCTGGCAGAGGGTGAGGCCATCCACCTTGGGCAACATCAGATCCAACAAGATCAGATCGGGGCCGTATTGAAGGGCCAGAGCCTGGCCCTTGATGCCGTCATCGGCACGTTGCACGTCGAAGCCGCCATGCTCCAGATGACCTGCCACAAGCTCGCGCATGTCGCTGTCGTCTTCGATCAGCAGGATGCAGGGCTTCATGGAATCAAGTGGTGGAGCAATCGCTGCCACTGCAGCGAATTTGAAGGCATTTTCTCCGTTTTTGCTGGGATCGGCGAGCTTCTGGTGCCGATTAGGGGCTGGCTGAAACGATTTTTTGCTTCTTGCTGCGGCTCCTTGCAGCCAGTTGAATCGCCAAGGCCAGTAAGGATCTGCCCAAGAGCCACGATGCCTGGCTGGGATCTTCAGGATTTCTTCCTAGTTTTTTGTAGCGGTTTAAGCATGAAAAAACCGCAACCCGGAGGCTGCGGCTGAGTGATCAAGCTCCCCGGGCGGGATTCGAACCTGCGACCAATCGATTAACAGTCGATCGCTCTACCGCTGAGCTACCGAGGAAGGTGCCGGCAAACCGGTTTGAAGACCTTACCCTTCGGCCCTGCCGCCCTGCAAGGGGGCCAATCGCTGGGCTAGCTGCTGTCCGTTCTGCCAGCTCCCCACGGAGCCGTGCTCCATCAAGGCGGCGCCATCGCAGTGCTGCAGCTCCTCAAGCCGGTGGGTGATCCAAAGGGCAGTGAGGGGGGCTGCGGGCCGGTGGGTGAGCTGCCAGAGCAGCTTTAAAACACCGCTTTGGCTGTCGGGATCTAGGAGGGCGGTTGGTTCATCGAGCAGCACCAGATCTGCAGCACTGGCTAGGGCGCCGGCTATGGCCAAGCGCTGCTTCTGGCCGCCGCTGAGGGTGTGGATCGGCCGCTCTTCAAAGCCACTTAATTCCACTTGGGCAAGGGCTTGCGCCACTCTCAAGCGCCGCTCATCTCTACCCAGATTTGCTGGCAGGCCGAGTTGCAGGTCGCTGGCGCAGCTGGGTAGCAGCAGCTGATGGTCTGGGTTTTGAAAAACCAGTGCGGCCTTGCCCGCAGCGTGGATACGGCCGCTGCGGGGCTCCAGCAGGCCGGCGATCAACCGCAGCAACGTGCTCTTGCCACTGCCATTTGTGCCCACCAGCATCCATAGCCCTGGCTTGGGGATCTGCAGGGTGCAATGGCGCAGCGCGGGGCGGCCGTTGGGCCAGGCGAAGCTCAGCCGCTCAACGGTGAGAGGAGGAATCATGAGCGGGTGGCTTCAGGAAGGTGCCGGGGGTCTCAGCTGTCGAAGCTGAAACCGGGGCGCTTGCCGCCGCTGCCCGTGGCTGATTTTTCATATAGCTGCACCGCCACTACTTCACTGCAAAGCAGGGTGATGCGCTTGTCCTCCTCCTTCTCGCAGGTGAGTTCCAGCATTCGGGGGCCGTCGCCTTCGAGCACCTGACGCACCTGGTGGTAGAGGGTCTGGGCATCGTTCAGCTCCTTGCGCTGCACGGCAACAGGCATGGGGCTGAGCTTGAGGGAGAGCTCTACTACGTACATAGATGGGGGTTGGGCAGACCCCACTGTGGCGAATCCCGCCCCCCATGGTGCAAGACGCAACTTGCGCAAAACGCAACTGATGGCTCCTAGGTAAATCTGCTCAGCGTTGCGAGGGGTCTGCGCACTTGACGGTTATGACCCGTATTATTCCGATGTAACGCTTCATGAAGCCGCTCTCATGACGATCGCCTTAGGCCGCGCGCCACAGCGGGGATGGTTCGACATCCTCGATGACTGGCTCAAGCGCGACCGCTTCGTATTTGTGGGTTGGTCTGGTCTGCTGCTGTTCCCCACGGCCTATTTGGCCCTGGGTGGCTGGCTGACCGGCACCACCTTTGTCACTTCCTGGTACACCCACGGTATTGCCAGCTCCTATTTAGAGGGCTGCAACTTCCTCACCGCTGCTGTCAGCACCCCTGCTGATGCCATGGGTCACTCCCTTCTCCTTCTCTGGGGTCCGGAAGCCCAAGGCGACTTCGTGCGCTGGTGCCAGCTCGGTGGCCTCTGGCCTTTTGTGGCCCTGCACGGCGCCTTCGCTCTGATCGGCTTCATGCTGCGTCAGTTCGAGATTGCCCGTCTGGTGGGCATTCGCCCTTACAACGCCATCGCCTTTTCTGGCCCGATCGCGGTGTTCGTCAGTGTTTTCCTGATGTACCCCCTCGGCCAGAGCAGCTGGTTCTTTGCTCCCTCTTTCGGGGTGGCAGCAATTTTCCGCTTCCTGCTCTTCCTGCAGGGCTTCCACAACTGGACGCTCAACCCCTTCCACATGATGGGAGTGGCCGGCATCCTCGGCGGTGCTCTGCTGTGCGCCATCCACGGCGCCACGGTCGAGAA
>NZ_JBSYHW010000044.1:0-23379 GCF_056108345.1 Cyanobium sp. NIVA-CYA 375
GATCGACTATCCCGTGGAGAATTCACCCCTGGCCCGGGCCCACCGCAGCAAGCCCGGCATGGTGGAGCGCTTCGAGCAGGCTATATCCTCAACGGGGGCATATTTACACCCCTGGATGCATCACTCAGTTCATCGACCGGTCCGCTTCTACTTAACAGTGGCTCTAGCTTTTCATTTGAACTGACAAATAACGGCGAGCAGCCCCTTCTTGGACTCTCCAGCTTCACCGCCACCCCCGTGCCCGTTCCCGCTCCCACTGACGTGCCCGGCCCCCTGCCGCTGCTGGGGGTTGTTATTGCCTTCGGCTGGATCCGCCGCTTGCGCGCCCGGTGCAGGGGTGTACAGCTAAACCGGTAGCCACCCGGTGATGAACAAGGGCATCAGTTGCCCCACCCCTGAGACCATCCCCGCCTAACTGCAAGGGGTGTCTCTCTCCGCCATGCAAAAGCCCCCCTGGCTCACCCCGGCAGCGCTGGAGCTGGCCGCCACCCTCTACGCCAGCTACCAGCGCGCCTTCGGCAGCCCCCTGATTGCCGGCCTAGCCACAGACGCCTCGCCCCTGCTGCTGGCCCAGGAGCTGTTTGCCGCCGAGCTGGTGTTGCTGGCCCATGACGGCGCCGATCCCAGCAGCGATCCAGGGCCCCGGCTGATCTATGCCAACCGGGCCGCCCTGGTCCTGTGGCAGCGCCCCTGGCTGGAGATGGTGGGCATGCCGTCGCGGCTCACCGCCGAGCCAGCCGAGCGAGCCAGCCGCCGCCAGGCCCTGCTTGCGGCCCGGGCCCAGAAGGCGATCGAGGGATACCGGGGCATCCGCATCGACAGCCGCGGCCGCCGCTTCGCGATCGAGGGCGCCCGCCTCTGGACCCTGCGCAACGGCTCGGGCCAGCCCTGCGGCCAGGCCGCCCGCTTCAGTAGCTGGTGGCTGTTGTGAGGGCCTCGGCCCATTGGCCTTGTTCCGCAGCGCATCCGATGCACGCCCTACGCCAACACCCTTGCGAACTACTCGGGTAACAACTTGGCGCTGCTGATGGAAAGCTGATCTGAGATCACTAGAAATAGGAGATCACTGGGGATAGGGGAAGAGCTCCAGCGCCTGCAAAAACCAAGCTCATCGAAAAAGAAGTGCACAACGGGGCGCATTGCAATAACAATGTAGCCCTCATCACTTCCAAGCGTGTTCCCCAAAACGCTGGTGGATTCATTAATAACTGCTTAACCAGCCTCGACAAATAGGTTGCAAAGATTCAGCCAATTGTTTCAGGCAAGCCCTGTGACCCTGGTCTTCAATCTGCTGACGCCTGCCGTTGTTGCCGTAGATGGCGTCATCGACATGTCTGCCCTCGGGGCAAACGCCGAGATCTCTGCCTACAGCCCGACCAGCGGCTATCTCTATACGGTTGGTGGTGGCTCTGGCGCCATCGTGGTGAGCGATCTGCGCAACCCGTCCGCTGCCACGATCGTGGCAAAAGCCACCCCGCTCGACAACAGCGAAACCCTGCAGAGCGCGGCAGTTTTTGGAAAACTGCTGGCGGTCGCCGTCGAGGAAACGGGTTCAAGTGATCCAGGGTATGTGCAATTTTATGACCTGAGTGATCCGGCCCTGCCCGTTCACCTCAGCACCGTGAGCGTCGGCCCCCTACCCGACATGGTGAAGTTCAACGGCGACGGCAGCAAGCTGCTCGTCACCAACGAGGGCGAGCCCGATCCGCTTTACACCATCGATCCCGAAGGCTCTATCTCGGTGATCGACACCCGCGGCTACCTGGCCGCAACGCCGGTGCCACCGGCTCAGAGCGACGTGCAAACCATCGGCTTCGGCGCCTGGGAAAACCGCCGCGCCGAACTGATCAACCGCGGCGTGCGCATCGGCCAGCGGCTAGGTGTCACCACCACCGTGGCTCAGGACATCGAGCCCGAAGCGATCGCCATCAGTGCCGACGGCAAGACGGCCTGGATCTCCCTGCAGGAGAACAATGCCTTCGCCGTGGTGGACCTCAGCGGCGCTGAGCCCGTGGTCAAGGAGATCTTCTCAGCCGGCATCAAGGACTGGAGCCGGGGCGTGGCCAGCGCTGAAAACTTCAACTACGAGCTGGAGTACGCCGCCGGCGCAGCCAAACAACCAGCTGGGGTGCTGGCCGGAGGCCTGTCGGGACTGTTCTTCTCAGGCAAGGAGACGGTTGATGGTACAGAACTCGATATCTACTTCTCAATCACCGATCGCGGACCAAATGGCGACATCGTGGCTGGCAAACGCCAGTTCCTAGACCCAGATTTCCAGCCCAGCATCTACAAGCTGGGCATGAACCGCGCCACCGGCGCCATCATCGAACTAGATCGGATCGGCCTAAACCGAGCCGACGGCACTCCTCTAACCGGCTTGCCGCAGCTGGCCAGCAAAGATGATATTCCCGTCGACCAGAACAACGCACCTCTGGCCTACGACCCGTTCGGTATCGACTCAGAAACCGTTTCGGTATTCAACGTCAGCATCGGCGGCCAACAGCGCAAAGTCTTCGCTGTCGGCGATGAATATCGCGGCCAGATCGGCCTGTTCGACTTCAACACCGGCAACCTGATTCAGCGCTACATCCCCGCCGGCCAGAAGGCCCAGCTCGCCGCCCAGCACAACGTGGGTGGTGCCACGCCGATCGGCGCCGAAACGATCGACAGCCTGCCAGCCATTTACGGCAATCGCTGGAGCAACCGTGGCATCGAGGGCATGGCCTTCAACCCCACCGAAGGGCTGCTTTACGCCTTTATGCAGAGCCCGCTGGATATGGATGCCAACGGCGACGGCATCACCGAAGGCCGCAGCCGCTCCGAGCTCACCCGCATCCTGGCCATCGATCCGGCTACTGGCACTCCGGTGAAGGAGCACCTTTACCTGCTCAGCGGCCGCACCGGTCAAGACAAGATCGGCGATGTGGCCTACGACGCTGAGCGCGGCGTGTTCCTGGTGATCGAGCGCGACAGCAGCCGCAGCCTCACCGGCTTCAAGCACGTTTATGAGGTGGACCTGCGTGGTGCTACTGACACCTTGCCCCTCACCAGTGCTGCCGATCAGGCTGCCAATGGCTGGCTGAATGCAATCGGCAAGGTCAGCCCCGAGCTGCTTGACAACCGCCGCACCCTCGTCGATGGCGTGTTGAGCACCTCCAGCGCTGACGTGCTGGCCGCCGCCGGCATCCGCCTGGCCCACAAGATCGAGCTGTTCAACCTGCCCTCGATCGGCGGCACCACCGCCTACGACAAACCAGAAGGCCTCACCATCCGCGACGACGGTGCGTTGGTGATCAACTACGACAACGACTTCGGCACCGAAGGCGCCAGGGGCAACACCTTCACCGTGGTCAGCTTCGATGGCGCCGGCTTCGACAGCTCCGACCGGGATGTAAACGGCACATCCGGAGGCGGCAACCAATATCGCCCCATCAGCGGCCTACCGGTCTATGCCCTCACCATGCCCGATGGCATCGCCAGCTACACCGATGCCGAGGGACGCCAGTTCCTGCTGGCGGTGGGCGAAGGTGACTCGCGCGAGTACGAACCTGATAAAGGCAACGTCTTCTTTGACCTCACCCGCGCGAATGCCAGCACCTCGGTGAACGGCACCCCCTTCCTCGATCACCCGGGCGTCAGCGCCCTCAATACTGCCTTCAACGAGGCCACCGGCATCAGCCGCACCCGCCTCAACCTCCTCAACGATTACGGGGACATCAACGGCGATGGCTTGATCGACAAGGCCTTCAGCATCGGCTCCCGTTCCCTGCGCATCTACGACGACAAGGGCAACGTGGTGTTTGACTCCAGCGACGCCCTGGAGAACCTGGCCAACAGCCTCGGTTACTTCACCACCGGCTACAACCGCGATGACGACAAGGGCACCGAGCCCGAGACTGTGGAAATTGCCACAGTGGCTGGCCGCACCTACGCCTTCGTGGCCCTCGAGCGCACTCCCACCAGCGTGGCAGCTGTATTCGACGTGAGCGATGCCTACAACGTGGTTGCCGTCGATCCGGTGGTGTTCCCCGGTGCCAATCGCATCGAGGGCATCACCTTCCTGCGCAGCGACGCCGGCGAGCCCGCCGGCCTGATCGCCAGCAGCGAGGGCAACGACGTGGTGAGCATTACCAGCGCCGCGGCGCTGCCCGTCGGCAGCGCTTTCAAGCTCCAGCTCTTCCACCTGGCTGATCAGGAAGGAAACCTCAGCGCCCTCGACAACGCCCCCAATCTCTCCGGGGTGCTCAATGCTCTGCGCGCAGAAGACATCGACCTCGACGGCATCCCCGGCTTCGTCAACACACTCACCCTCTCCAGCGGCGACGCCTGGATTCCGGGTCTGTTCTATGGCGCCTCCGCCCAGGCCTACGGCGCCGTGGGCCGCGGCGATGTGCTGATCCAGAACGCCCTGGGAGTGCAGGCGATCGCCCTCGGAAACCACGAGTTCGACCAGGGCACCAGCGTGCTGAAGAATCTGATCAGCAGCGCCAGCAACTACCCCGGCACCGCCTTCCCCTACCTGAGCGGCAACCTCAACTTCGCCTCCGACACCAATCTGGCCGGCCTGGTGGTGCCCGATGGCCAGGCACCCAGGCCCAACAGCCTCACCGGCAGTGTGGTGTTTGACGTGAACGGTCAGAAGGTGGGCGTGGTCGGCGCCACCACCCCCTGGCTCAAGACCATCTCCAGCCCGGGCAACGTGGGCATCGCCCCAGCCCCATTCAGCGGCATCCCCACCCCGGCCGAACTGGATGCCCTGGCCGCCGTGATCCAGGCTGATGTGGACGCCCTGCTGAGTGCCAATCCCGGCCTGAACAAGGTGATCCTGCTGGCCCACATGCAGCAGATCAGCATCGAGCAGGCCCTGGCTGAGCGCCTCCGCCACGTCGACATCATCGTGGCCGGCGGCTCCAACAGCCGCCTGTTCGACAGCAACGACACCGCCCGCTCCGGCGACAGCGTTCAGGGCCCTTATCCGATCATCAAAACCGACGCCGACGGCAAGCCGGTGGCGGTGGTGAACACCGACGGCAACTACAAGTATCTCGGTCGCCTGGTGCTCGATTTCGACGCCGACGGCACGATCATCCCCGCGAGCTACGACCCCACCGTCAGCGGTGCCTACCGCACCGATGCGGCCGGGCTCGCCGCCGTGGATGGCGAGGCCTTCATCGATGCCCGCGTACAGGAGGTGGCCGACAAGCTGCGTGAGGTGATCGTCGCCCAGGAATCGGAATGGTTCGGGGTCAGCGAGGTGTTCCTCAACGGCAACCGCAACCCTGGCGTGCGCAGCGAGGAAACCAACCTCGGCAACCTCACCGCCGACGCCAACCTGGCCTTCGCCCGCTCGGTCGACCCCACGGTGATGGTGTCGCTCAAGAACGGCGGCGGCATCCGCAACGCCATCGGCCAGTCGCTGGTGCCCACCGGTTCGGTGGACGGCAAGCCGGAGCTGCTGCCCACCGCGGCAGTGTTCGATGCCCAGGGCAATGAGGTGAAGCCGGAGGGGGGCATCTCCCGCAACGACATCGCCAACGCCCTCAGCTTCAACAACGGCCTATCGCTGGTTAGCGTCACCGCGACCGAACTGAAGGAGCTGATCGAGTTCGGCGTCGCCGCCGGCGCCGGCGGCGGCCGCTTTCCTCAAGTGGGCGGCATGGCCTTCAGCTACGACCTGACCCGTGCAGCCGGTGAGCGAGTGCTCAACCTGGCTATCCAGGATGAAGCAGGCAACGACCTCGACATCGTGGTGCGCGGCGGTGCGGTGGTGGGCGATCCGGCCCGGTCTATCCGCATGGTGACGCTCAACTTCCTGGCCGGAGGTGGAGACGACTACCCCTTCACCAGCCTCACCAGCCCAAACCGGGTGGATCTGACGGCGAGCGACACCGCCCCCCGCACGGGCGTGGCCACCTTCGCTGCCGACGGCTCCGAGCAGGACGCCCTGGCCGAATTCCTGGCCGCCAACCACTCCCCCACCACCCCCTACGACGAGGCAGACACAACCCAAGCCCTCGATACCCGCCTGCAGAACCTGGCTGTGCGCAGCGATGCGGTGATCGATCCGGTGCTGGTCGGCACCAGCGGTGACGACACCACCCTGCCGGGCGCCTCCACCATCCCCGGCTTCGACGGCCGTCTCGACACGGTGTTCACCGGTGCCGGTAACGACGAGATCGACGTTGCTCTCACTGGCGGCGGTGATAACACGATCTTCACCGGCTCGGGTGCCAACACCGTGTTTGCCGGCACTCGCGACGTGATCACCGGCGGCAGCGACAGCGACCAGATCTGGGCCATCGCCGGCGACGGCAACCGCCTCAGTGGCATGGGCGGTGACGATGACTTCGTGATCGGTAGCTCCGGTAACCGGGCGCTCGGTGGCGAGGGCAACGACGTGTTCACCATCCTGGATGGTGCTGGCACCAACTACCTCAATGGTGGTGCCGGCAGCGACCAGTTCTGGCTGGTGAGCGGCCCTGGCGACCTGCCCGCCGCCAAGCAGTTCGTGATGGACTTCAAGGCCGGTGAAGACCTAGTTGGCCTGCGCGGTGCCAGCTTCTCCGATCTCAGTTTCACCCAGATGGGTGCAGACACCTTGCTCAACGTGTCCGGCACCAGCATCGGTCATTTCACCGGTGTAAGCGCCGCCGCTCTCAACAATCAGGCCAACTTCGTCTTCGCCTGATTGTTCTCTGATGCAGCCAGGAACACATCCTGACGAATTCCTTAGCACAGCAGCTTCGAGTCGTCAAGATTAAAATAATACTAGCGGTAATAATCTCTTTGCCATAAGACTACCGCCCGCCCAAAAGAGTTCTTAGTCAAGAAATTAAACATCGGTAGTCCAGTCACATCGGATCGTTGATCGATTCCGGCCACATCCATTCTTCAACCTCCTCACGCACCATGACTCTGATCAAAACGATCGGCCAGACCACGGCACTGATCCCAGAAGCAAGTACTGCTAATGACCCATCAGAATTACTGGATGGTCAAAGCGGCGATACAGCATTCCCCTACGCCAACTTCAAGCCGATTGCCACAGTTGGTGAAGTTGACCCAGTTACAAATCAGGCACTGACGGGCTATCCCGATGGCAATGCAGCCTGGCTCAAGGACAACGACACAGTTCGCGTCGTTTACCAGTCCGAGTCCTACGCCACGATGTCGAATGAGACTTATGGCTGGCAGATGGAAACCGGTGTGAAGTTCACCGGCTCACATGTTCACTACATTGATTACGAGCGCAGCAAGTTTGCCGACTTCCTCAACAATGACAGCCCAGCCAGCGACATGGTTTTGGGCTCAGGCCACCTCTTCAACACTGTCTACAACGTCTTCGGCGAGGTCGTCACCGCCAAAACAAGCGATCCCCTCGATCTTGCCGGCAAATGGGGGAACCAAACCAATCCAGACGGCACCATTGTTGAGTTCCTCCCTGCTAGGCAGCTGACCGAAGGAGACTTCTTCTTTCACTCCTTCTGCGGAGCGTGGTACGAGCCTGCCAACAAATACGGTGCCGGCGTCGGCTTCACCGACGATGTCTGGTTGATGGGCGAAGAGTGGAACATCGGCGCCCGAATGTTCGCAGATCCGGATGGCGCCGGTCCGCTCAGGGGATTTGATGTGGCCAACGGCACCATGGGCCTGGCCTCCATGGTGGTGGATCTCAAGAACGAGGTGGCTTACACGGTGCCGGCGCTTGGCCAGGCTGGCTACGAGAAGTTGATGCCGATCAATCCTGGCCACGAGGACTATGTGGTGGTGGTAGCAGCTGGATACAACCACGACATCAACCCTGCCCCCCTGAAGGTATATGTAGGCCGCAAGGGCTACGACGCCTCGGGCAATTCCCTCAATCTGGACGACCCCAATCTCAGCGAGCGCGACCGCTTCCTGGGTAGCAACGGCCTGCTGTATGGCCAGCTCTATGGCATGGCTGCCAGCTCCGCCACCTATGCGCAGCTCGGTATCACCGCAGTGGATGCCGACACCAAGATGCTTGATGCCTATCTGCAGAATGCATCGGCCCCTGATCAATTCACGGCCCGCTACTACCCCACCAGCTACCGCTGGGATGGCTTCGATACACCCGAAGCCGTTAAAGACACCGAAGTCTTCCTCTGGGCCAAGGATGGCGACCTCGTTGGAGGAGTAGCCGAGGTAAACGAACAGCCCGTCGGTTACACCTACTTCAACAGCGACACCAAAGTCGAGCATCCGGCCGTTGATCCCGATACCACCCGCTCGCGTTACATCCAGAACCACACCCGAACCGGCGGCCTGCTCGGCATTGAGTTCGCTAGCATCACCGAGGAGCTGACCAGCAACGACCTAGATGGCAACGGCCTGCCCGATTACCTCTCAGCCGATGTAACCCGAATCCTGGCCGCCGTCGACGGCGCCCTCACCCTCGATGTGGGTGACAAGGGTGTGGGGCACTACGACGCCACCGGCAACCCTGATGGTGCCACCGCCGAGCAGCACATCGAGCTCAAGAACCGGAAAATGAACGATCCGGATGGCTTGATCTGGATCAAGTCGTCCGATGCCGATGTGCTGATCGTTGACGAAGACTCCGGTAACGACTACGGCGAGCGCAAGTTCGCCCTGGTGATTGATCCAGAAACTCTCAGCGTGGAGCCCGAAGGAACCGGCTACTTCTTGGCCCAGGCCGGCGGCACCAAAAATCCCCGCGGCCTAGCCGGTGCATCTGCGTACGGCGAAACGTTTGAGACCCCCAGGGGCTCGGAATTCTCCGGAACCTGGAACACCACCGCTCTCGTGGCCCGCAAGGCTGATGGCTCCTTCTACACACAGGAGGAACTGGCGGGCAACGGCATCCAGACCGTTGAACAAAGCCGACCACTGTCGGAGCACGTGTTCATTGGTGTGGTGCAGCAACCCGCTGAATCCGCCGGTGCGGTGGAAGCCACAAAGTCTGATTACGGCGGCCAGATCTTCCAATTCAGCCTCGATCTGCCCACCATTGCTCCCATGCCGGTTGTCGGCACCAGCGGCAACGACACGCTGCTTCAGCCCGGCGATCTCGAAGGTCTGACCCTGATCGGCAACACCATTTTCACCGGCGCTGGTGACGACGAAGTGGATGTGGCCCTTAGCGATGGCTTCGAGAACCAGGTGTTTACCGGCTCGGGTGCCAACACCGTGTTTGCCGGCACTCGCGACGTGATCACCGGCGGCAGCGACAGCGACCAGATCTGGGCCATCGCCGGCGACGGCAACCGCCTCAGTGGCATGGGCGGTGACGATGACTTCGTGATCGGTAGCTCCGGTAACCGGGCGCTCGGTGGCGAGGGCAACGACGTGTTCACCATCCTGGATGGTGCTGGCACCAACTACCTCAATGGTGGTGCCGGCAGCGACCAGTTCTGGCTGGTGAGCGGCCCTGGCGACCTGCCCGCCGCCAAGCAGTTCGTGATGGACTTCAAGGCCGGTGAAGACCTAGTTGGCCTGCGCGGTGCCAGCTTCTCCGACCTCAGTTTCACCCAGATGGGCGCCGACACCTTGCTCAACGTGTCCGGTACCAGCATCGGTCATTTCACCGGTGTGAGCGCCGCCGCTCTCAACAATCAGGCCAACTTCGTCTTCGCCTGATTGCTCTCAAAAGCCGATCGCCTGCTCCGGCGGCGGTCGGCTTTTCTCGTTTTCCTCTCGGCTCACGGGATCACCACTTTGATCCAGCACGTTCACCACCCCAGACCATGGCCGCTTCGTTCTCAGGTAGCTATAGCCAGTCCTTCGACACCCTGGCAGCATCCGGAAACGGCAACGCCTGGACCAACGATCAGACCCTGCCGGGCTGGTTTCTGTTCCGCCAGCCTGCCGCTTCTCCTGTTGCGATCAGCAGCTACAACGCCGATTCGGGCGCAGCCAACACCGGCTCCTTCCTGAGCTACGGAACCAGTGGCGGCAGCGATCGGGCCCTTGGTGGTGTCGGTTCCGGGGGCAGTTATTTCGGCTCTCCAGCCAGCGGCAGCGTGGCCGGTTGGTTTGCCCTGGCCCTCAGCAATGCCAGCGGCAGCGCCATCAGCAGCCTCAATATCTCGTTCAACGGTGAGCAGTGGCGCAACGGCGGCAACACCACCGCCCAGACGATGGTGCTGGAATACGGCTACGGCACCAGCTTTGATCAGGTGGCCTCCTGGGTGGCACCGGGCGGCAGCTTCAACTGGACCTCTCCCGTTGCCACAGCCACGGCTGCGCCGGTGGATGGCAACAGCACGGGCCGGGTCAGCGGCGTGGGCGGCACACTCGATCTCAGCTCAACCCCCTGGGTCGCAGATGCCACCCTCTGGTTGCGCTGGATCGAGACCAACGACAGCGGCAACGACCACGGCCTGGCGATTGACGACCTGGCGATCACCTTCCCCCAGCTCCCAGCCCTACCCGAGGTGGCGATCCAGGCGATCGTGGCTCAGGCCAGCGAATCCGGGGGCATTGCCAGCGTGCGCATCAGCCGCACCGGCAGCACGGCCGAACCCCTCAGCGTGCCGATCAGCCTGCGCAGTGGAGCGGGCTTTGCCGGCAACGACGACCTGCTGGCGCCCCTGCCCGCCTCGGTGGTGATCCCGGCGGGCAGTGCCAGCGTCGATCTGGCGATCGAGGTGCGCGACGACGATCTCGACGAAGGCAGCGAAATCCTGGCCATTGAGATCGCCGCACCGGCGGGCTACGCCCTGGCTGCCTCCGGCGCCCTGGCCGAGATCACCATCCTCGACAACGACCGCATCACGGCCATCTCCGCTGTGCAGGGCACCGGCGCCACCAGCCCCCTGGTTGGCCAGAACATCACCCTGCGGGCGGTGGTGGTGGGCGACTTCCAGCTCAGTGGCGAACTGGGTGGCTTCTTCCTGCAGGAGGAAACCAGCGACTGGGACACCAGCGCCCTCAGCTCCGAAGGCCTCTATGTGGCCTACCCCCTAAGCGGCAGCAACGTCGATGTGGTGCTTGGCGACCGGGTGCTGGTGAGCGGCCTGGTGAGCGAGAGCTTCGGCCAGACCATCCTCAGCTCCGTGCAGGCCCTCACGGTGGAGGCCCAGGGCCGGCTGGGGGATACCCGCCCGGTAGAGATTCCAAACCTGCTGGCCCAGCGCAGCACAGCGCTCGACCTGGAGCCCTACGAGGGCATGTGGGTGCGCTTCCCCGAAACCCTCTCCGTGAACGGCCTCTACGGCCAATTCCGCTTCGGGGAAATCGAACTCAGCGCCGGCGGCCTGCCTCTCCAGCCCACCAATGTGATGAAGCCTGGGCCTGCTGCCTACGCCGCCGAGCAAGCCACCGCTCTGCGGGAGCTGGTGCTTGATGACGGCAGCAACAGCAGCTACCGCCAGGCCTCAGCTGCTACCGACGCCGCACCCGTTCGTGATCAGCTGCTGCGCCGCGGTGACACCGTCGGCGACCTGGAAGGAGTGCTCGCCTACGGCTTCAACAAATACCGGCTCCACCCGACAGCGCTGCCCAGCTTCACCACCGAAAACCCCAGGCCGGCAGCAGCCACGCCAGCGGCCCCTGGTCAACTGCGGCTGGCCAGCTTCAACGTGCTCAACACCTTCACTACCGTCGACGCCCCAGGAGCGACCACGGCCACGGGCCTAGATCCCCGCGGCGCCGACACCCCCGAGGAACTGGAGCGCCAACTCACCAAGCTCACCGCAGCCCTCGACGGCCTCCAGGCCGATGTGATCGGCCTGATGGAGCTGGAGAACGACGCCACCGATGCCACCCTGGCCGAGATCGTGGCCAGGCTCAATGGCGCCCAGGCCGAGGCCTCCGGCCGCGCCTACAGCTTTATACCCACCGGTCTGATCGGCAGCGACGCCATCAAGGTGGGGCTGATCTACAACAACCTGGCGGTGGCCCCAAGCGGCGCCGCCCAGGTGCTGGCGGAGGCCGCCTTCACCGATCCCCTAGCCAGCGGCACGCCGAAAAACCGCCCGGCCCTGGCCCAAACCTTCCGCGAGCTGGCCAGCGGCGAAACGGTAAATGTGGTGGTCAACCACCTCAAGTCGAAGGGAGGGACCGATGCCACCGGCCCCGATCTCGACCAGCAGGACGGTCAGGCGGCCTACAACGCCACCCGCACCGCGGCTGCCGCCAGGTTGCTGGAGTGGATCAACAGCGATCCCACCGGCAGCAGCGATCCCGACTGGGTGGTGCTCGGGGATATCAATGCCTACGCCAAGGAAGATCCAATCAGGGTGTTCGAGGACGCTGGCTATCGCAATGCCCTGCCCAGCTTCACCGCCGAGCCGCCATCGAGCTACGCCTTCTTCAATCCAGTCGATATGAGCGGGGCGCTGGATCACCTGCTGATATCCGCCTCACTGGTGCCCCAAGCCACCGCCGCAACCGACTGGGCAATTAATGCCGCTGAAGGCGCCTTCCGCGACTACAACCGCGACACGAACAGCAATGGCAACGCTGCGGTGCGCGACTTCTTCGCCGCCGATCCCTACCGCACCTCCGATCACGATCCCCTAATACTCGACCTGGATCTGGGCCGCGCCGTACCGGCAGGGCTCGCTTTTGCCCACGGCGTTGCCTCCGGTGATCCCTACAGCGATTCGGTGATCCTCTGGACCCGCATCACCCCACCTTCTGAGTTTGCCGGCCTGGTGGATGTGCAATGGGAGCTTGCCAGCTCCGCGGATTTCAGCGCTGAATCCCTGATCGACAGCGGCGTGTTCGCCACCAGCGCCGGCCGCGACTGGACGGTGAAGGTGGAAGCAGACGGCCTCACCGCTGACAGCAGCTACTTCTACCGCTTCCGCGCCGGCGATGCGGTGTCAATGGTGGGCACAACCAAGACCCTGCCGGTGGACAGCGATCCGGTGCGCCTGGCGGTGTTCTCCTGCGCCAACTTTCCCGCCGCCGAGCAGTTCGCGGCCTACGGCCGCGCCGCTGAGATCCACGCCGTCAACCCCTACGACGCCTTACTGCATCTGGGCGATTACATCTATGAATACGGTCCCGGTGGCTATGTGGCCGCCGAGGATGCGTCCGCAGACCGAGGCTTCCTGCCGAACCGCGAAATCATCAGCCTCGACGACTACCGCCAGCGCTACGCCCAATACCACACCGACATCAACCTGCAGAACCTGCGCGCCGTCGCGCCGCTGGTCGCCGGTTGGGACGACCACGAAACCGCCAACAACAGCTGGAGCGGCGGTGCCGAGAACCACCAGAGCGAGACGGAAGGTGACTGGATTGCCCGCCGCGATGCCGCCCTCAAGGCCTACTACGAGTGGCTGCCAATCCGCGAGCCCGGCCAACGCCAGGCCAGCGACGATGCCACCGCCCTCTCGCCGCTCACCCAGGCCTACCGCTCGTTCAACTTCGGCGACGTGCTCAGCCTGCACATGCTCGAAACCAGGCTCAGCGCCAGGGATGAGCAGCTGGCCTATCCGGATGCGGCGGCGGTGCAGGCCCGCATCGGCGCCATCCTGGCCGATCCGGCCCTGGTGGCCAGCTATGCCACCAGGGCCGGCATCGCGCCGCCCACAACCCCCGCCGCCTTCCCGGCTTTCGGCGCCGCTCTTGCACAGCTCGTCACCCAGGAGCTGGTGCTCGCCACCGTGCAGCAGGCCTGGGGTGATCCCACCCGCGACATGATCGGCGACGGCCAGCTGGCCTGGCTGCAGCAGCAGCTGGCCACCTCCACCGCCGCCTGGCAGGTGCTGGGCCAGCAGACGTTGATGCAATCGATGGCCGTGCCGGCCCCGCTGCTGCTCGACCCCGGCAATCCCGCCCTGCTCGACAAGTACGCCGCGCCGCTGCAGAAGCTTGCCACCGGCACCCCCTTCGCCAGTCTCTCGGCTGCTGAGCAGGCCCTGTTCGCCGAAGCCGGCAAGATCCCCTACAACCTCGATGCCTGGGATGGCTACGGCGTGGAGCGGGAGACGATCCTGCAGACCGCCCTGGCCCTGGGCAAACGGCTGATCAGCCTCGCTGGCGACACCCACAACGCCTGGGCCGGCGTGCTCGACACGATGAGCCCGGGCAGCCAGCCAGCTGGCACGGTGGCCGGTATTGAATTTGCCACCCCAGGTGTCACTTCCCCGGGTCTCGAGAAATACCTCCCCGGCGCTGATGCTTACATCCGTGCCAAATACCCTGCCGTGGATGGCCTCGATGGCCTCTTCAGTGGTTATGTGAGCGGGCTGAAGTATGCCGATCTCAACCGCCGCGGTTTCCTCGATCTCACGGTTAGTAAGGAGCAGGCGGTGGGCACGTTCCAGCTGCTCAACGGCACCGATCCGCTGAGCGGCAAGCCTCTGTGGGCCAGTGAGAGCGTGGTAGCTGGCAGCGACTTGAGCCTCAGCATCACACCCGAGGCAACGCCGCAGATCAACTGGCAGCCGGGCTGGAGTGAGCTGGATCTGGTGTTCGGCCTAGCGACCGACAGCGCCGGCGGCCAGACCCTGCTCGACCCTGCCGCTTTCGCCACCCTGCCCCGGGCCAGTGTTCGGCTAGCCGACGTGACGGTGCTCGGCTCGGAGGCGGGCGAGCGCATCTTCGCCGGGGTCGGCTCACTGATCGATGGGTCTGCCGGCAACGACGAGCTGTTCAACACCAACAGCCAAGGCGACAACCGGCTGGTGGGTGGGATCGGCGCCGACCGGCTGTTCCTGCGCCCAATTAATGATCAAATCATCGGCGGACAATTGTTATCGGGCGCCGCAACCTTTGGCCTGTCCCCCTTCACGGCCTTAGTCGACCAAGAGCGCGACAGCTTCCTGATCGATTCGTCTAATCCAGGCAGTACCGGCTCGCTACAGATTCTTGACTACGAGCCAGGCATCGACGAACTACTGATCGACGGGGTAGCCCCCACCGGCGATTGGGCTGCGGTGCGCCAGCAGCTGCAAGGGCTGAATGTGGCGATCAACGCCGCACCCCAACTCAGCGGCACGCCCGTCGTCATCAGCCTGAAGAGCGGCGTTGAGGTCACCCGGGATCTGAGCGCCTTCGGCCTCGATCTCGATAAAGACACATTGATACTGCTCAAGCTCAGTGGGCCCGACTGGATCAGCACGAATGGCACCCTGCTGAAGGCAACAGTTCCCGTCGGCCTCACAGAGGATCAGCTGGCCAGCATCCCCCTGCTACTGGGATTCAGTGATGGCAAGGCTGTCTCCCGCTTCACGGCGCAACTCACCCTCAATGGGGCTCCCACCGCGCTGAGTCTCGCCAACACCACACCCTCCCTAGACGAGAACACCAGCACCGCCAGCCGCATCAAGGTCGCTGACATCGTCATCGCCGATGACAACCTCGGCTCCAATGTCATCAGCCTCTCCGGCACCGATGCCGCCAGCTTCGAGGTGGTCGGCACCGCCCTCTTCCTCAAGGCCGGCACCGCCCTCAATTTCGAGGCCAAAACCTCCTACGCCCTCACCCTCTCCGCCAGCGATCCATCCCTGCCTGGCAGCACCCCTGTAACGGCTGCTTTCTCTCTGGCTGTCACCGACCTCAATGAGGTCCCCACTGCCCTCGCGAACTCTGCCAGCAGCTTCGATGAAAACATCCCCGCTGGATCCATCGTTTCCATCCTCACCACCACGGATCCAGACGCCAGCAACACCTTCACCTACAGCCTGGTTTCCGGAACTGGTGACACTGACAACAGCGCCTTCACGATCAATGGAGACAAGCTGAATATCAAC
Organism: Cyanobium sp. NIVA-CYA 375; assembly: GCF_056108345.1. NCBI lineage: Bacteria > Bacillati > Cyanobacteriota > Cyanophyceae > Synechococcales > Prochlorococcaceae > Cyanobium > Cyanobium sp. NIVA-CYA 375. The sequence continues at coordinate 15,693 of NZ_JBSYHW010000044.1, forward strand.
GCCTCACCAAATTTCGAGGCCAAGAGTTCCTACAGCCTTCGCCTACGCAGCACGGATCAGGGCGGTCTCTCGGTGGAGCGCGCAATCACCTTCGCGGTCAATGACCTCAATGAGGCCCCCACCGCGCTGAGCCTGGAAAACACCACCCCCTCCCTGGCCGAGAACACCAGCACCGCCAGCCGCATCAAGGTCGCTGACATCGTCATCGCCGATGACAACCTCGGCTCCAATGTCATCAGCCTCTCCGGCACCGATGCCGCCAGCTTCGAGGTGGTCGGCACCGCCCTCTTCCTCAAGGCCGGAACTGTCCTCGACTTCGAGACCAAGGCTGCTTACTCCGTCACAGTTTCCGCCAGCGATCCAGCCCTACCGGGCAGCACGCCGGTAGCGGCTGCCTTCTCCCTGGCCCTTAGCGACGTCAACGAGCCCCCCGGAATCAATACCTTCAGCACCATTGTTTCGGTCACCCTTCCTACCGGCGAGGTCACAGAAGTTCCGGTCACCATCAACAACGCCGATCTCGTTGCCGGCTCCAGGCTCAGAGTCATCAGCAACCTCGGCATCAATCCCGCTGGTCTCACCACCTTGGCCGCGCTCGGGGTCACGACCAATCAATCGGGTCTTGATTTCCAGCTCACAGTTGATCAAGGCGCCAACGCCTCCCTCAATGCCCTGCTCGAATTGGTGGCGGCAGACCTCTTGCCCCAGCTCACCAACCCAACCGGTGCAAGGCGGGCCGATCGCAAGCTTCTCTATTACGCCGTCAATCCAACAACAGGAGGAGCCATGTCGCCCCTCACCTACGACCCGATCACCGGCGCCGGTGCCCGCTTCTACGACCTTGATAACAACGGCATCGCCGATTTCTTCTCACTTAGCCTGATTGATGGTGGCTACGGCGATAAGGATGGGCTAGCCAACGGCGTCATCGATGATCCCTCCGTTGCTGGTTTCGCCGACCTCACCAATCTCCGCTTCTCAAGCGCCGGATCCGGCAGCATCACCATCAGCGATCCCACCAATGCCGCACCCGCGGCCGTGAGTCTCCGCGCCACACTCTCCAGCCGCTCCAGCAGGTCCAACCAGATTGGCTATGTGGTGCTCAACCCGTCTGAAGTTGCCAACTCAGCTGCGCTGCTTAGCGATCTCACCTGGTTACGCAGCCGGTCCCGCACCCTCCTCACCAGCCTGGAAAACACCGATGTCACCCTCCCAACTGGCATCTCCTTCGATCGTGACATCCAGTTGATCAATGGCCAGATCATCCGCTTCTTTGAAGTGGATGATGCCAGCCTTGAGCAGCTCACCAGCCTTTCAGATAGCCGCTTCCGCTTCCTAAACCCCGGAGAGATCAGCAACAGCCAGGTTGCCTTCAGCTCCGGCAGCGGCGTGCGCTTCTCCCTCAATCTGCTAGCAAACGATCCAGGCCTCAATGCCCTGATCAGCCAGGCCCAGGGGCTGGCACCCGTTCTCGATCTCAGCGCCTTAACCACTGCCCAGAGCCTCAGCGGCACGGTTGCCATTGGCCGCGAAGCCGATTTCAATTCCGTCGCTGGCTTCTACCGCAGCCTCGATGCCGCAGGCACCGTGCTCGCGGCCGACACCATCACCCGCCTCAGGCCCGGTGATAACGGCTATGCCGCTGCTGCCCTGCGCACGGACAACCTCATCGGCCAGCTTGGCAATCTCAGCGTTGCCGATAACCAGAGTGCCAGCCGCAGCTTCAGCGGCATCACCGGAGGCACCTTCCTGGCACCCTTCGCCCAAGTGAATGGCAATACCTTCTTTGCATTCGGCGGGGCCAACACCGATGGGCTCAGCCACTTCCGATCCCTTGGCAACAACCAATTTGGCCTTGAAGATATGGTCGGCGGTGGTGACAAAGATTACGACGATTTGGTGATTGGATTTAACTTTTCTAGTGTTGTTTAATTTGGGCGAATCTGCTGGTCGCTAAGAACCGGGCGTGAATGCCGTACCTGGCAGTGAGGGCCGTACCGCACCGGGCGGTCTGCACCCTGCTCCTGACCAGCTGGCTGCAGCACATTGGCAATGTTCCGGAAAACCTCCGATGCCCACCCTGCGCCAATCTCCCTTCCATCTGCTCCGCAGCGACCTGCTCGAAGCCGATCTCCTTAAGACCCTCGAGCGCCAAGTCGCAAGCGCCGACATCCATAAGCCGGATCAAGTGCCCGCCGCCGAGGTGCATGAAACCGAAACCGCCTACGTGATCGCCCTGGAGCTGCCCGGTGTCGACAAGAGCTCAATCGACGTCAAGGCCACCGACCGCAGCCTGGTGATCAACGCTGAGCGCCGCCAGGAAAGCCCCGATGGCTCTCCCCCGGTCGCCAAACAGACCTCACTGATCAGCGAGTTCCGCTACGGCACCTGGAGCCGCAGCTTCCGCTTCCCCGGCGGCATCAATCGCGAAAGCTTGCAAGCCCACTATCGCGACGGCCTGCTCACCGTGACGGCACCAAAGGCCCAGAACCTCACCACCGTGCAGGTGCAGGTGGAGGGCTGATCCGCAATTACTGGCCACGAGAGAAGAGTCTCCCAGGCCCGGCCTAGACGCCGGGCTTTTTTGTGGACGGGCTTCCTACAGTTGGGTCACTTGCGGATCGATTCATGGTTGGTGCCGTCGCCGCCGCAGCCCGGCTCACCCTGCAGTGCGAGGCAATCGCCGCCGACACCACAGCGATCCGCTCACTCGACTGGGACCGCAGCCGCTTCGACATTGAGTTTGGCCTGCGCAACGGCACCACCTACAACAGCTTTTTAGTGCGAGGCGAGCGCACCGCCCTGATCGACACCAGCCACCTCAAATTTAAGGACACCTGGCTGCCCCTGCTGCAGGAGCAGATCGACCCCAAAGCAATCGATCACCTGATCGTTTCCCACACCGAGCCCGACCACTCGGGCCTGATCGGCTACTTGCTCGACCTCAACCCCGAAATCGAAATCGTCGCCTCCAAGGTGGCGATCCAGTTTCTTGAGAATCAGGTGCACCGGCCCTTCAAGAGCCGGGCGGTGAAAAGCGGCGAAGAGCTCGATCTAGGCACCAACCCCGCAAGTGGCGTGGCCCACCGCTTCGAATTTCTCAGCGCTCCGAATTTGCACTGGCCCGACACGATCTTTTCGTTCGACCACGGCACCGGCACCCTCTACACCTGCGATGCCTTCGGCCTGCACTACTGCTCCGATGCCATCTTTGATGTGGACCCAGGGGCAATCGCGCCCGACTTCCGCTTTTATTACGACTGCCTGATGGGCCCCAACGCCCGCAGCGTGCTGCAGGCGATGAAGCGCATGGATGGGTTGCCCGAGATCACCACGGTGGCGGTGGGCCATGGGCCCCTGCTGCGCCATCACCTCGGCCTCTGGCTAGATGACTACCGAACCTGGAGTAGTGATCGCAGCGCGGGCGAAAACTATGCAGCCGTTTGCTACCTGAGCCAATACGGCTTCTGCGACCGCCTCAGCCAGGCGATTGCCCGCGGTATTGGCAAGGCCGGCGCCGCCGTGCAGCTGGTGGATCTGCGCGCCACCGACGCCCAGGAGCTCAGCGCCCTGATCGGTGAAGCCAGCGCCGTGGTCGTGCCCACCTGGCCCGCCCGCCCCGATGCCGAGCTGCAGGCCTCGATCGGCACCCTGCTGGCGGCTCTCAAGCCCAAGCAGTGGGTGGGCAGCTACGACGCCTTCGGCGGCGACGACGAGCCGATCGACACCGTGGCCAGCCAGCTGCGCAGCCTCGGCCAGAAAACAGCCTTTGAACCCTTGCGCGTGCACCAGGTGCCGGGCGGCAACGACTACCAGCGCTGCGAAGAAGCCGGCACCGACCTGGGCCAGCTACTCACTAAGGAGAAGACCATCGCCGCGATGAAGTCTCTCGATGCCGATCTCGACAAGGCCCTAGGACGCCTGTCAGGTGGGCTTTACGTGGTGACGGCCCGGCAGGAGACACCAGAGGGCACGCGCAGCTCGGCCATGGTGGCCAGCTGGGTGAGCCAGGCAAGTTTCGAGCCCCCCGGCCTCACGGTGGCGGTAGCCAAAGACCGGGCCATCGAGGCGCTGCTGCAGGTGGACGATCGCTTCGTGCTCAACATCCTGCGGGAGGACAACCATCAGGAGCTGCTGCGCCACTTCCTCAAGCGCTTCCCTCCCGGCGCCGACCGCTTCGCCGGCGTAAGCACCCTCGAGGGCGCAGCCACCGGCGGCCCGGTACTCGGTGATGCCCTGGCCTACCTGGGCTGCCGCGTGGTGCAGCGCCTCGAAGGCCCCGATCACTGGATCATTTACGCCGAGGTGGAGCAGGGCAACGTGGCCGACACCGAGGCCAGCACCGCCGTGCACCACCGCAAAGTGGGGAACCACTACTAGACACCAAAACCAGATGGACGGAACCAAGAACCCTTGCTATCATTAGATTCTTAAGCAAGCACCCTCCCCAAAAAACCAGTTCAAAGTCAGTACAAGACCCTCCAGCAACGGAGCAAGTCCAGAGCACTGGGTTCAAGGGGAGTTCAAAAAATGCCACCTTCTACTGAGCAGCAGAAGCACCTAGAAGCACTCAGCACCCTGCTACAAGCACAGGGACTTGGTGCTGCCGATTTGCTACAAGCAATAAGTGCTCTTGCTGCCATTAAGCAACAAGAACAGGTCCACAAGAATACAGAACCCGAAAACAAGATATTTCAGGACAAGATACTTATATATCCTGGCAGTGAAGATGCTTTCATCTTTAGATATGGAACAACCAAGAGCAAGAACTACTATCTTAGGATTTACTGTAAGGAAACAAAGCAGATTTACAAGAAGAGTTTAAGAACAGCAAACAAAGAAGAGGCAGTAGTTAAAGCAAGAAGCATCTATGCCGAAACATACGGCAAACTATCCAGAGGAGAAAAGACCAAATCACTCACAACCCGAACACTCATAGAGAAATATCTTGAGCAAGAATTTAAAAGAATATCCCCCCTTCCAAAAGCAGGCATTACGAAAGAAACATATGAAACAAAAAAGCAATATCTAAGTGTATGGGAAAGGTTTATACGTGAAGAACTAAAAATGGCAGACAGCAAACTTGAAAATATTCAACCAGAAAGAACAAGGGATTTTCAGTATTGGTTGAATAGGCAAGAAAAGTTGTTCTATACGAGCAAGAAGGGTTTCAGTGCTGAGTATGTAAACTCCATCATTAGTGAAGTGAACAGAATGTATAGGCAGGTTGCCATCCGTGACAAATACCTTTCACTTGCCTTGATGCCTCAGATTGACAAGGCAAAAGCACAACCCAATCCAGACCCTAAAAGACATATTCTTGAAGTTCCTCAGTGGGAGGCACTAGCAACCTATCTAAGAACAAACAGATACCTGAAACCAGAAGGTTCATCCAAGTTGGAGCAAGCAAAAAGAGCAATTTTTAGGGAATATATGGGAATTGCTTACTCAACAGGAATGAGACCAAAGGAATTACTTGGACTTACTTGGAATGACGTAAGAGTAAACATATCAGACAGCAAGGACAATCAAAAGATTTTCAGATTACTTGAGGTTAGGGCAAGCAACTCAAAAACTGGAAAGAAAAGAGTTGTCAATGCTCCAGTTGCCCGACGACTTCAAAGACTTAGCAAAGTATACAAAGATATTGGGATGACAATGGAACCAAGAGACTATATTTTCAGAAATCCGACTTGGGAGAGGCAAAACAAGAATATTCAATATGGACAACCAGCATTTTCCAAACGACTTGAAAAAGCATTAGAGGAAGCAGGGATACAGGAAGAACTTGACAAAACAGGCAGGAAGATTACCCTGTATTCAAGCAGGCATTTCTACACGACCCTAAGACTTCAGAACGGATTGAATATCCACCTACTTGCCAGACAACTTGGGACAAGCACTACCTACATAGACCAGACATACTCCCACATCCAGATAGAACAGAATACCGACAAGATTTCACAGGGAATGTTTCTAATAAAGAAATTAGAGCAGATTTGACCCCAGAGAGGGGTAAACACCCCTAGTGTGGGTCAGTTTGAGCAATCCTTTTAAGGGTTGATGGGCATTAACTAACAAACTCTTCTTTGGGGACTGCCTAGACGTGATGAGGACCCTCCCAGAAGAGTGCTGTGACCTCATCTACCTAGACCCCCTCCTTCCACTCCAATTCCACCTAGAACCTGCTGTGTGGTTCCCAAGTGGGGACCAAGCAAGAGCACTATTTCTTCTTGGGATACTGGAACCATAAAGTTAGGTTTCAGATTTCACAAGTTGAAGGAGGGGTCTACGGATCTATGGAGAGTTGAGAGTATAGTCCCAGAAATATAGAATAAGTAGGTTTCTGTTATGAAAAAGAAAAGCGTTCTCTTTCTTGGAAAGAAGAATGATGCTCACACACTTAGGGCATTAGAGCATCTAAAGTTATTATTTTCAGACATCACTTCTTGTTTAGGGGTGTGGGGTCAAAAACTTCCTGAAGAAGCATCTTATTGGAGTGGGGATATTATTATTTCTTACTTATCACGATGGGTTGTCCCTCAGTATCTATTAGAAAAAGCAAAAGATATGGCAATCAACTTTCACCCAGCAACACCCGATTATCCTGGAATAGGTTGTATAAACTTTGCTCTATACGAATGTGCCCCTGTATACGGAGCAACTTGCCACCATATGAATAAGCAAGTAGATACAGGTGATATCATTAGAGTTGAAAGATTTCCAGTTTATCCATCTGATAGTGTAGGGACACTGCTAGAAAGAACATACGACCATCAGTTATGTCTATTCTATAATATAGTAGGTAGCATATATTCTGGCAAACCATTGCCAAAAAGTGAGGAAGTATGGACAAAAAAACCATTCTCACGAAAAGAGTTCAATGAACTTAGTGCCATTACTCAAGATATGGATGCTGATGAGATAAAGAAAAGGATACGGGCAACTCTATATGGAGACTATAAACCATCCGTAATGGTTGCTGGTTATGATTTTGAACTGAAGTCACCTATAAGTGATTGACTATCCTTGTGACTTGTGATATTATGTATATAACTTTCTTGAACCTTTAGGGCATCTCTAAATGGCAAAAGAAACATAGTTTGGTTTGCTATCTAAGACTGTTCTCTTAGAAGAAGGCAATATTCAGACAAAATCCCTATAAATAAATATAGGTTGTATATACACACCACATTTAAAAATCTTGGGAAGTGGTAATGCTCCCATTTGTAATAACGAAATCAGGGGGCACCCATAGTATTCTATAACTGTATCTAAAGATATGAAACTAAATCAATACAAAGAAATCAAAGAAAGTGTATACAAGAAGATTGGTTATTCAGGTGGTAATGATTGTCCCTTTTACTTCATAACACTTCAATATGGTTTTTATGATGATGATGGATGCTTGATTGACTTTGATACCCTATGTAAGTATTGGGATAAAACAGAAGTTGGAAAAACCGTAAGGTTGGTTAGGAACCTTCTAAGAGAAACCTTTGGTATCACTGGTTTCTATGCCTTCACTGAACGGCACGAAGGACAAAAAGACCAATATGGTGAAGTTATCAAGAAGGGTAGGTATCACAACCATATTATTACTACCTCTATTGATAACAACAATATAAGCAATCCAAACCGAAAGATTAGAAGACTTCTTTCCAAACTTGGATGGATTGATAAATCA
>NZ_JBSYHW010000045.1:0-22889 GCF_056108345.1 Cyanobium sp. NIVA-CYA 375
TCCGCTCATGGCGCTACCCTTAATCAAGGCCGCCTGAATGGCAGCCAAGGAGTGACAACTTTCCTGAAAGTCACCGCGTTGAGAATTATTGAGCATCGAGAAGATCAGCTTATTACAAGCTTCTTCGCTAAGAGATTCATCCTGAAGTGGTCTTAGTTGGCCGTTGAAACGCCCGAAGGGTGGCAATCCGGCGCTGATGTGAAGATCGCTGCCACTATCTGTAACCAGCTGGGCCATTAGGTCTTCGATCAGTATGGTCATGGGCTGCTCAGCGGTTGGTTAGACAGTAGGGACATTCAAGCCATTCGTCTTGTAGCCCCCCACCACAGCAGCTGCAGGTGAGTGTGCTTAGCGATCGCGACCTCCGTTCCGATTCGAGCCCGGCGTCGGTTAGCAACATGCGCTCTACCTCCGCCAAGGTTGTAAGCCCTTCCCTAACTAGCTGAAGGCCATAGCCTAAGAGGGTTTTCATGCCACCTTCAAGGGCAATTCTACGGATCATGTCGGTAGTCGCCCGTTTTGCAACAGCCGCAGCAAGAGTATCGTTCATCTTGAGAACTTCGTAGACACCTACTCGCCCTTTGTAACCAGAACCGTCGCAGGTAGGGCAGCACGTTTCTTCGTTTTTATATTGGTCATTCGCTTTGAAGAAGGTCACATTCGTTTCGCGGCTGCCCAACAGTCCAAATCGGCCAAGTTCTTCATGGCTGGGTTTATAGCTAATCCTGCAGTCTGTGCAGACGCGACGCACTAGTCGTTGGGAAATGATGCCTAGGAGCGAAGCACTCACCATGAAAGGCTCGACGCCCATCTCGTCAAGTCTTGCGACAGCGCTGGCTGTGTCGTTGCAGTGCAGGGTCGTCATCACTAGGTGACCGGTCAATGCGGCCTCGATCGCTGTTTTGGCAGTCTCCAAGTCGCGTGTTTCTCCAACCAACAGCACGTCAGGGTCTTGACGCATGAAGGCTCGTAGAGCAGTGCTGAAGCCAAGCCCTTTTTCACGGTTCACCTGAGTTTGAGTGATGCCGTGGAGCGTGTATTCGATTGGGTCTTCAACGGTCGAGATGTTGATGGCGGGGTCGTTGCGTTCAGCTAGCAGGGCGTAGAGCGTTGTCGACTTGCCCGAGCCGGTCGGACCGGTGACCAAAATCATGCCGTAGGGCTTGGATCCCAACTCGCGAAGGCTTTTCCGAGCCTCTGAGTCTGTGATCAGGGTTTCCAGGCCGAGTTGGGTTGCTCCGCTGTCGAGCAACCGCAGGCAGATTTTTTCGCCGTTGCGGGTGGGAAGGGTGCTTACACGGAAGTCCATTTTTCGCCCACGGAATAGGCGCCGGATCCGACCGTCCTGAGGCAATCGCCGTTCGGCGATGTCTAGGGCAGCCATAATTTTGATGCGTGAGGTGACGGCTGGCACCAGGTTTTTAGGCAAATCTTCGAAGTGTTTCTGCAGTACTCCGTCTAGGCGGAAGCGGATTGCTAAAGAGTTTTCCTGGGGCTCCACGTGAATGTCACTGGCCCCTGAGGTGAGCGCCTCGATCAGGATTTGATCCACCATGCTGACCACCGGGGAGGCGTTGGCGCTGGCTGCCTCAGCGTTGATCTCGAGGTCTTCGACGTCGGTTTCAACCTGCAGTCCGCTACCCGAGGTGTTAAGGCTTTCGAGCCCCTTGGTGAGTGATCGTGGGTTGCGAGAGGTTTGGTTGAGTCCGGCCCGGTGGGGTTTGGGGATTTCAGCCAGAGGGGCTGGTCGGTTTTTGTTGAGGATTGCCGTGAGGTTGCTCGCCAGGGCCAGCTTGAGATCGACGCCGAATCCTGCCCGCCGCAGCTCCTCGGCCAGCTCTTGCCGTTGCTGGGGTGCCCAGTGGCTGGGGACGGCCACGATCAGCTGACCGTTGGTCTCCTGCAGCGGTAGGGCTCCCGTGGCGCGCCAGCGATCAGAGCTGAGTCCCTTGCCGGCCATAAGAAGGTTCTCGTCAGCAGCCATGAGGTCGCTGTCCTGCAAGACCGGTTCCCCTACCAGCAGTTCTACCTCCAGCCGTTGCTGCTCCTCGCTGACGGCGACAGGAACGGGACGCGTGCGGGCGAGAGTCATGGCGTGGCGTCAGGAGGTGCGGGCTTCCCCCGCTTGCTGGAGGTGGGCCTTGAGCATCAACATGTCTAGAAACTAATTCTCACCATGTCAGCCATGAGCGGGGACACCTCGACGAGCGGGGGAAGCAATCCGGATGTTGGGAGTCCCAATATCGGACATACCACCGAGACCGCTGCAAGCCCGGGCAGCACCCCTGAACAGGGCACGGCCGCTGAGGTCTCGGCGGCACAGAATGTGCCTGATGCCTCCGATCAGGCTGTTGGAACTGAAATTCCTGGTTCTGACCTGACTGGCCAGCTAGCGGCTGAGCTGGCGGCACTCAAGGCTGAGCACGAGGGTCTCAATGGCCAGTACATGCGCCTTGCTGCCGATTTCGATAATTTCCGCAAGCGCCAGAGTCGTGACAGCGATGACCTGCGCTTGCAGATCACCTGCTCCACCCTGGGTGAAATCCTGCCAGTGGTAGACAACTTTGACCGGGCTCGGCAGCAGCTGAATCCCCAGCATGAGGAAGCTCAGGCGCTGCACCGCAGTTATCAGGGCCTCTACAAGCAGTTAGTTGACGTTTTCAAGCAGCTAGGGGTTTCACCGATGCGAGTGGAGGGAGAACCCTTCGATCCCAGCCTGCATGAGGCCGTTTTGCGTGAACCCAGCGAGGCCCATGCTGAGGATGTGGTGATCGAGGAGTTGCAGCGTGGCTATCACCTAAACGGTCGGGTGCTGCGTCACGCTCTAGTTAAGGTGTCGATGGGGCCTGGTCCAGTTGCGGCCGCTGGCATCTCGGTTGGCGACAACGGTCAGGCTGAGGAGCAGGGCGGCTGATGGCCGACTACTACGACTTGCTGGGCACTGCCCGCGACGCCGACGCTGACACCCTCAAGCGTGCCTATCGGCGGATGGCCCGTCAGTACCACCCGGATGTAAATAAAGATCCTGGGGCTGAAGACAAATTCAAGGACATCGGCCGGGCTTACGAGGTACTCAGCGATCCCCAGAGCCGCTCTCGCTATGACCAGTTTGGAGAGGCGGGCCTAGGCGGAGGCGGAGCACCTGATGTGGGTGATATGGGCGGTTTTGCCGACCTGTTCGAGACCTTTTTCAGTGGCTTTGGGGGCGCGGGTGCAGGAGCTGGCCCGCGGGGGCGGGGCCCTCGTCAAGGGGACGACCTGCGCCTAGACCTCACCATCAACTTTCAAGAGGCGGTCTTCGGTATCGAGAAGGAGGTGCAGATCCGCCATCTCGAGACCTGCAGTACCTGCCAGGGTTCTGGTGCTAAGGCGGGTAGTGGCCCCACCACCTGTGGCACCTGCGGCGGGGCCGGCCAGGTGCGGCGGGCCACTCGCACCCCTTTCGGCAGTTTCACTCAGGTGGCGGCTTGTCCCTCCTGCGAGGGCAGCGGCCAGGTGATCGCAGACCCGTGCAGCGCTTGCGGCGGCCAGGGTCTGCAGCAGGTGCGCAAGAAACTGCGCATCAACATTCCAGCTGGGGTTGATTCCGGCACTCGACTACGAGTTGCAAACGAGGGCAATGCCGGTCAGCGGGGTGGTCCTGCCGGAGATCTTTATGTCTTCCTGAGCGTTCAAGCGGCTGCCGGGTTGCGCCGTGATGGCATCCACATCCACTCGGAAGTGACGCTCAATTACCTCCAGGCAATTCTGGGTGACACCATTGAGGTGGTCACGGTGGACGGCCAAGAGTCTTTGACGATTCCAGCAGGTACCCAGCCCGGAGCTGTGCTCACCTTGCAGGGCAAGGGGGTGCCCAAGCTGGGCAACCCGGTGGCCCGGGGCAACCATTTGGTCAGCATCAAGGTGCAGCTGCCCACCAAGCTCAACTCTGAGGAGCGGGAGTTGCTGGAACAACTGGCGGGCCACCACACCAGTAAGGGTCATAAGCATCCCCACAAGAGTGGTCTGTTTGGGGGTCTTTTCGGTTGAGCGCCGATGGGGTAGCAGCTGAGCCAGCTGCCCAGCTCGATCTGCGCGGCATTCCCTGTCCGCTCAATTTCATCCGCACCAAGCTTGCGCTGGAGCGTTTGGCTCCCGGCCAGACCCTGCAGGTGGATCTTGATCGGGGAGAGCCCCAGCAGCAGGTGACCCAGGGTCTGGAGAGAGCCGCTCATTGGGTTGCTTGCATAGACCACCCGGAGCAACAAGGGGCTGTGCGGCTGCTGGTTCGTTGTCATGGGGGTTGAGCCTGGGCGATTGCGCCTAGTGGGGCAGGTGGTGGCCCTGCTGGCCAATTACTGCTGGGTGGAACTGGATCAGGTAGGGCCCACCGGCCTGGGTCGACTTTTGTGCACCCGGCGCACCCGCCTGGGTAAAAGCGGCCAGACCATCGCCGTGGGGGATCGCGTCTGGGTGGATGGCATCGACTGGCCTGCTGGCCGGGCTGCCGTGGCGGCTTTGGAGCCGCGTCAGAGCCTGCTGGAGCGGCCCGCTGTGGCCAATGTGGCTCTCGTGGTGGTGGTGGTGGCCCTGGCGGAGCCAGAGCTGGACCTGCTCCAGCTCACACGCTTTTTGTTGACGGCCGAGGCGACGGAGCGGCCGGTGCAGTTGGTGTTCTCTAAGGCGGATTTGGTTTCGCTTGGCGAGGTGGCTAGTTGGTGCCAGCGAGCTGCAGGCTGGGGTTACGACGCCCTGGCGGTATCCACCAGCAGTGGCGCAGGTATGGAGCCTTTGCTGCAGCGGCTGGCCCAGCCAGGCATCGCCGTGCTGTGTGGACCTTCTGGGGTGGGCAAGAGCAGCGTGCTCAATGGTCTGTGCCCCGAGCTGGGCCTGCGGGTGGCGGCGGTGTCAGGGCGGCTGCAGCGGGGCCGCCACACCACCCGCCACGTGGAGCTTTTCCCCTTGGCACCCGGAGCCCTGCTGGCCGACACGCCTGGCTTCAATAGGCCGCGGCTGCCTTCCGACCCCTTTGCCCTAGGCCCCCTGTTCCCGGAGATTCGGCAACGCCTGGGCTTGGGCTGCTGCCGCTTCAGCAATTGCCTGCACCAGGGCGATCCCGGCTGTGCTGTCGGCTCCGACTGGGAGCGATACCCCCTTTACGCCCAGTGCCTGAGCGATCTGCTGCTAGAAGGCGAGCGAACCGGCCGGATTGCGGACTCCTCCCCTGACGGGTCGGGGCAGCGCCGCCGCGGTCAGGGCCTCGAGCCCCGTCTGGCGCCCGGATTGCGGCAGCTCTCCCGGCGCCGCCAGCGTCAGCAGCTGCTGGATGGGGAAGAGGATGGCCAGGCGGGCACTGGAAAAGCGACGGATTTCAGCCGCCCAGACCCGGAAGATTGAGATTTAGGCCACCAGTGAGCTCTTCCATGCGGCCTTTCATCGTGCCGGTGGATAGCTCATAGGCGGCTTGCAATGCTTCCAGCACGGCGGCCTCGCTGGCGGCAGCCCCTTCGGCGATCAGTTCGGGGGCCAGCTGCACTCGCAGCGGTTGCTGGTTGCCCGTGAGCCAGATGCTGGCCCGGCCGTCCGCGCTGCGGCCCTCCAGTTCCATTGCGTCAAGTTCTTCCTGGAGCTTCTGGGCGTTTTGTTGCAGCTCCTGGGCCTTTTTGAAGGCCTCGGTGAGCTGACCGAAGTTGGGTAGTCCGAAGCCAGCCATGCCCTGGAAGTTGCTGGGCTAAGGCTAATGGTCAGCTAGTGCTCCGGCCCGAAGCCCAGCCGCTTTACCTCAGGGTGGAGGGTCAGGCCGTGGTTGGTCAGCACCCGGCGTTGCACTTCTGCGATTAGGGCATCGATGTCGCTGGCGCTGGCCTGGCCAATATTGACGATGAAATTGGCGTGGATTGGCGAGACTTGGGCATCACCGATCTGCAGTCCTTTCAGGCCTAGCGCTTCGATCAGCTGCCCCGCTTTTTGTGGTTCTGGGTTGCGAAAAACACTGCCGCAGCTGGGTTGTTGGTAGGGCTGGGTGCTGGTGCGGCTGTGCAGATTGGCGCTGGTGCGTGAGGTGATGGCTGCGGGGTCGTGGCCGGCCTCCAGCTGGAAGGTGGCTGCCAGCACGATCCAGGCCTCCGCCTGGAGGCGGCTGTGGCGATAGGCGAAGTCCAGTTCCCTTGCCTCCAGCTCGAAGGGCGTTGCGGGATTGGCCGGGTCCAGCAGCCGCACCGAGTGCAACCATTCGGCCGTGCAGCCGCCCTGAGCGCCCGCATTCATCACCACCGCCCCCCCCACGGTGCCTGGGATGCCCACGGCCCACTCGAACCCGCTCAGGCCAAGCCGGGCTGCTTTACGGGCCAGGGTGGGGATAGGTTCTCCGGCTTCCGCTTCCACCAGGCCGCTGGCGGCGTCGAGCCGGCTCCCCTGCAGCCGCCTGTTGCAGATGGTGAGGCCGGGCAGGCCGCTATCGGCGATCAGCAGGTTGGAACCTGCGCCGATGCAGCGCAAGGACAGGCCCTGGGCTTGGGCCCAGGCCGCCAGAGAAACCAGTTCATCGCTCTCTCCAGGCTCGGCAAACCACTCCGCTGGACCTCCCACCTTCCAGGTGGTGAAAGGCTGAAGCCCTACCCCTTGGCGTAGGGCGGGGTGGCAGCTGGGGGCCGCAATCATCGGGCTCAGGCCGCCAGGGGGGTTGCAGAGGCAGCGATGGCGCTGTCAACTGCCTGCTGGCGCTGTTCGAGGCGTTCCCAGAGGCTGTTGACGTCCCCAGCACCCATAGCGATCACTAGATCACCCTCTTGAGTCTTGGCGGCCACCTGGGCGGCGAGCTCGTCGAGAGTGTGGGCCGCCGCCACCGGCAAGTTGGGTGCTAGCTGCCGCACCGCCTCGGCCATGGCGGCGCTGGAGATGCCTGGAATCGGCGCTTCACCAGCGGCGTAGAGGGGCGCGATTAGCACCGAATCGGCTTCTGAAAGGGCCGCTGCAAAGCCGTCCAGAAACTGGGCTGTGCGGCTGTAGCGATGGGGCTGAAACACTGCCACTAAACGCCGTGGCGCCACGGGCAGGGTGCTGCGGCCGCTGTCCACCATCAGCCTGGCCATGGCCAGGGTTGCGGCCACCTCGCTGGGGTGGTGGGCGTAATCGTCGACCACCAGCCGGCCCTGCCACAAACCGCGGAAATCAAACCGCCGTCCTGGGGCCTGGAGGGCGGCGACCGCCTCACCCAGCTCGGCAAATGAAACGCCCTCTAGCCGGCAGGCGGCCATGGCTGAAACCGCGTTGCTGAGGTTGTGACGACCGGGCAGGGGAAGTTCAAAGCGGCCCACCAGTTCACCGTCTTCAAAGAAGTCGGCAATGGTGCCGTCACCCCTCTGCTCTTGGGCAATCGCCGCAAAGGAGACGCCTGCGGCGCTTTCGATCGACCACCAGTGGCTGGCATTGAACCGCTCGCGCAGCACCGGGTCGTCGTGGTTCGCCAGGAGCCTTTGTGTGTTGCCAGCGAACCTTTGCAGGGTGTTTATCAGGGCTTCGAGGTCGGGGTAGTGGTCCGTGTGGTCGAGTTCGACGTTGGTGAGCACGCCGAGGGATGGGCGGAACTTCACCAGGGAGCCGTCAGACTCGTCTGCCTCCGCCACCAGCAGCCGGCCTTCGCCATGGCGACCGTTGCTGCCGAAGGCCGGCACGATGCCTCCTATTACTGCGGTGGGGTCGTGCCGGGTTGCCGCCAGCAAAGTGGCGATCAAGGTGCTGGTGGTGGTTTTGCCATGGCTCCCAGCTACGGCGATGGAGTCCTGGCTATTGATCAGGGCGGCCAGCACGTCGGAGCGATGGCAGATCGCCAGGCCCATGCGACGAGCCTCTGCCAGCTCCGAGTTGGTCTCCGGCACGGCCGAGCTGACCACCACCAGAGGCGAGATGGAGGTGCCGCTGCGGATCGCAGCAACCGTGGTGGCGCTCTGCTCCAAGAACACCCGCACCCCCAGCCGCCGTAAGCGGTTGAGCACGGCGTTGTCCCGGTGGTCGGAGCCACTTACCGCGTAGCCCCGTTCAGCCAGGATTCCTGCCAGGGCAGACATGCCGATGCCGCCCACCCCAATGAAGTGGAGCGGTTGGTGACGATCGAGCAGGGACGCCAAGGGCAACTTCAAGTCAAAGTTCAGATGAGCACAAAAATAAGCTGACAACAGCCCGAAAACCTTTACGAGTTGCTGCGCGTTTGCCCACGGTCCATGGCATGGCGCCGGCCGGCAAGGAGAGCCCGCGGATCAATTTCTGTATGATCGGCAGCCAAAACCCCCTTCGCTAGCGGCTTCTGCCGCAATCGGCCATGACTCTGCGCGTTGCGATCAATGGATTTGGCCGAATTGGTCGCAACTTCACCCGCTGCTGGCTCAGCCGAGGTACGAATACTGGCATCGAATTGGTGGGCATCAATGGCTCCGGCGATACCAATACCAACGCCCACCTGCTCAAGTACGACTCGATGTTGGGCCCGCTCCGCAATGTGGAGGTGACCACCACATCGGATACGATTGTTGTCAACGGCAAGACGATCAAAACCTTTTACGACCGCAATCCAGCCAACTTGCCCTGGAAGGAGTGGGGCGTGGATCTGGTGATTGAGTCCACCGGCGTCTTCAACGACGATGTGGGCGCCAGTAAGCACTTTGAAGCCGGCGCCAAAAAGGTGATTCTCACCGCACCTGGCAAGGGGGCCAAAGTTGGCACCTTCGTAGTTGGAGTTAATGCCGATCAATACCGCCACGAAGACTGGGACATCCTCAGCAACGCCAGCTGCACCACCAACTGCATGGCCCCGGTGATCAAGGTGCTGGATCAGGAGTTCGGCATCGTCAAGGGCACGATGACGACCACCCACAGCTACACCGGTGACCAGCGCATCTTGGACGCGGCCCACCGCGACCTGCGTCGTGCCCGGGCCGCTGCGGTCAACATTGTGCCCACCAGCACTGGCGCCGCCCAGGCTGTGGCGTTGGTCTACCCGCCGATGAAAGGCAAGCTGAGCGGCATCGCCATGCGCGTGCCCACCCCG
Source organism: Cyanobium sp. NIVA-CYA 375 (assembly GCF_056108345.1). NCBI lineage: Bacteria > Bacillati > Cyanobacteriota > Cyanophyceae > Synechococcales > Prochlorococcaceae > Cyanobium > Cyanobium sp. NIVA-CYA 375. Next base: position 9,023 of record NZ_JBSYHW010000045.1, read on the forward strand.
AACGTGTCGGTGGTTGACATGGTGCTCGATATCAGCCGTGACACCACCAAGGAGGAGGTGAATGCCCTGCTCAAGGCTTCATCGGAAAATGGCATGAAGGGCATCATCAAGTATTGCGATCTGCCCTTGGTTTCCAGCGATCATGCAGGCACAGACGAATCGGCGATCATTGATTCAGAGCTCACCATTGTTATGGGTGGCAATATGTTGAAGGTTATCGCTTGGTACGACAACGAGTGGGGCTACAGCCAGCGCGTTGTTGACCTGGCCGAGATTGTGGCCCAAAAGTGGCAGTGAGATCAGGCCCAGCCTGATCTGTGCGGGCCGTCCTTCGGGGCGGCTTTTTGCTGCGGATTGATTCGTTTGCCGTTTCCATAGCTGCTTTATGCGGCCATGGTGGTGCGTCAGTGGCGCGATCTGCAATGGCACAGCCGCCTTGGCGAGGGTCTATGCCGCGCTCAGCACCTGGCCTTCGCTCTTGCATTCGCCGCCGGGGCTCAGCTCAGGTTCAGTCCCGAGCCGCTGCTGTTGGGATGGAGGTTTTCTGCGCCTTCGATCACCCGGGCCGAAACGATTCGGTCGTCGACGCCGAGCTCCTCGAGCACGTCCATCCCTTCCACCACATAGCCGAAGACCGCGTTGCGCCCATCCACCAGGTTGAGGCCGGCGGGGGTGAGCTCCGGCTCATACAGGAAGAAAAAGAACTGGGACGATCCGTCGTCGAGGTTCCCGTCGGAGTGGGCCCAGCCCAGGGTGCCGTAGGTGGCGAAGGGCAGCACCGGTTCCGCCTTGTAACGGCCGACGTCTTCGAAGGTTTGGTTGTAGATCGGCTCGGCATCATCGGTGATGCGGATCTCCAGTGGCACGTGCCGTTCCACGCCGCTCTTCGGATCCACATAGCCCATGGCCTCACCCTTTGGATCGCCGCTCTGGAGCACGTAGAAGTCTTCGGCCCGGGTGAAGGGAAGGCCGTCATAGAACTTGCGCTGCACCAGATCCACGAAGGCACCGCCCGTGAGCGGGGCGTTGTAGCCGTCGATCACGGCGGTGAGGTCGCCCTTGCTGGTGCTGATGGCCACGGTGGCCCGGCCCAGCAGCCTCGGCAGGGCGTCGAACTCAGCTGGGATCTGGAAGGGGAAGGGGCCCACCAGCCGGGCCTCGGCGCTGCCGATGGTCGCCAGGGCGGCCCGACGGGTCGCCAGGAAGGCATCCCGATCCTGGGCATCGGCGGCCGTGGCCACCTCGCGCAGCTGCTGCTCGAGCCGGTCGAGCAGCTCGGCGGCCGTGGCCTGATCCCCGGAGTCGAAGCGCTTAAGGATGGCGTCCCGCTGGGTTGTCAGCAGCGCCTGGCTGCGGGTCACTGATCCCGCCAGGGGTTTCCAGCGCTTGGCTCGCAGGTCGTCGCTGGTGGATTCCAGCCGGTGCTGCAGATTCTGCAGCTGGGGCGCATCGATGGGCAGGGCGTTGCGCAGGATCGCCTCGGGATCCTTCACGGCGTTGCCCTGGGGCAGGGCAGCCCAGGCGGCGGGGGCAGCGACCAGCACAATCAGCATCAGGCTGGCTACGCCTGCAACCCAGCGCGCCCACGTTGAGCCATTCGCCCAGCTGGATTGGCCCCGTGCCATGGCAACACCCTGTCTTTGAGCGGACTTTGGCACAACTTCAGGACTCCTGGAATGGTCACTGAAGGCCCGTTCCGGTAGCCAGCCTTACAATCCTCCCGATCTGAACCGCCGGAATGATCTCCAGCAACGACTTTCGAACCGGTACCTCAATTGAGCTGGATGGCCAGGTCTGGAGGGTCGTTGAGTTTTTGCACGTCAAGCCTGGCAAGGGATCAGCATTTGTGCGCACCAAGCTCAAGGCGGTTCAGAGCGGCAACGTCGTTGAGAAGACCTTCCGCGCTGGCGAGATGTTGCCCCAGGCCATTCTCGAAAAGAGCACCCTCCAGCACACCTACATGGAGGGTGACGATTACGTGTTCATGGATATGGGCAGCTACGAGGAAACCCGGTTGACCGCCAAACAGATCGGTGATAGCCGCAAGTACCTCAAAGAGGGCATGGAAGTGAACGTGGTTGCCTGGAACGGCAAACCCCTTGAGGTGGAGCTACCCAACTCGGTGGTGCTGGCGATCACCCAGACAGACCCGGGCGTTAAGGGCGACACCGCCACCGGCGGCACTAAGCCCGCGATTGTTGAAACGGGTGCCCAGGTGATGGTGCCCCTGTTCCTGTCGATAGGCGAGAAAATCAAGATTGATACTCGTACCGACAGCTATCTGGGCAGGGAGAACTGATCGCCATGCAGCTAAACCACGACCAGCTTCAGCACCTTCTCGCCCTGCTCGGCGAGAGCGACATCCAGGAGTTGAAGCTCGAGGGAGATGATTTCCGCTTGGAGGTACGCCGCAATATTCCCAGCGCGGTTCCCACAACTGTGTACCAGGCCAGTGCCGCTCCGGCCCAGGCGTTGCAGGCTGCTGGCCCCCTGACCGTTGCGCCTTCGGCTCCCCCGCCACCGGCTGCTGCCAGCCGCAGCGACTTGCTCGAGGTCACGGCACCGATGGTTGCCACCTTTTATCGGTCTGGGGCCCCAGGCGAAGCTCCTTTTGTGGAAGTGGGTGCCCGCATCAAGGTGGGCCAGACCGTCTGCATTCTTGAGGCGATGAAGCTGATGAATGAGCTGGAGGCTGAGGTGGCTGGTGAGCTGGTCGAAATCCTGGTGGAAAACGGAACCCCTGTCGAATTCGGTCAGGTGTTGATGCGGGTGCGGCCGGCTTGAGCGGTTGCGCTGGAATCCTCAGCCCAGATCCCGTGCCGTAACCAGGGCAGCCGCCATGCTGTCGGCTCTTGCCCGGCCTTGGCCAGCGATCGCGAAGCCTGTGCCGTGATCTGGCGAGGTGCGCATAAAAGGCAACCCCAAGGTGGTGTTGACAGCGGCATCAAATGCCAGCAATTTCACTGGGATTAAGCCTTGGTCGTGATACATGGCCAGGTAGCCGTCGGGGCCTGATTTGGGGCCTGGCCAGGCGGTGGCTGCGCTGAGCCAGCAGGTGTCTGGTGGTAATGGCCCTTCCAGGTGCACCTCTGGATGCTGCCGGCGCCAGGCCTCTAGGGCTACCTCCAGCCAGGTGCATTCCTCCTGCCCCAGACGCCCCGCTTCGCCGGCATGGGGATTGAGCCCTGCCACTACCAGGTGGGGGGTTGGGTTGAAGCGCTGGCAGAAGGCCAGGAGCTTATCCAGCTTGCGTTGCACCAAGGCTCCATTGAGATGTTGGGGTACGGCGGCGAGGGGAATGTGGGTGGTGGCCAGCAGGGTGTTGAGGCGCCAGTGGCCCGCGGGTGCTAGCGCGGTAAACAGCATCGAGGCTTCGGGGCTGCCGCTGAGTTCCGCCAGCCGCTCGGTTTGGCCTGGGTAGGGGTGGCCGGCGGCGTGCCAGCTGGCCTTAGCGATTGGTGCCGTCACCAGGGCCCGGCAGCGGCCGCTTTGCACCAGCTCGACGGCGGCGGTGAGCCAGGTGAAGCTCGCTGCTCCGCAGGCCGGCGTGCTGCGTCCTGGTTGGCAGCTCTCCAGTAGGGGCAGATCGACAATTTCCAGCTCTGCCGGATCCCGCAGCGGTTCGCTGCTGTTGCGCTGTAGCAGCTGGTAGCTGGTTTCCAGCCAGCGGCGGCAACCCACCAGTAGGGGCTGCTGGGAGCGCCATTCCGCCCTGGCCAGGGCCTTGAGGGTCACCTCGGCGCCGATGCCGGCGGGATCCCCTAGGGCAATGGCAAGCCGGGGTGGGTTGGAGTTGGATGGGGCTTGGCCGCTTGTGGTGGAGCCCATGCTGCGCTGGTTGTTGCTGGGGGGTCTGTTGCTGGGTCTGGGCACGGGGCTCAGCAAGGGCTGGATCGAGCTGCGTTGGGGGCGGCTGCTGGCTGATTTGGGCCTGCCCTACGTGGTTGATCCTGGGGATTTGCGGGACTGCCCGCCACCTAGCTCCTCTACCAAGCAGGCCCGGTAGCCCTCCCGGTAGTTGGGATAGCGCAGCTCGTAGCCCAGCTGGTGGGTCAGCAGCTGGTTGCTGACTCGCCGGTTTTCGTTCCAGAAGCTGCGGGCCATGGGGCTCATGCTGGCGGCGATCTCGGCGTAATGCTCCATTGCTGGCAGTTTGTGCCCCAGCAGGTGGGCTGCATAGCCAAGGGTCTCGCTGGAGGGGCAGGGGTAGTTGTCGGTCACATTGACAACGGTCGGGCGCTCCCGCTGCGGCCGGGCCAGGCAGTGCAGCAGGCAACCGACGATGTCGTCTACATGCACCCGGCAAAACACCTGACCGGGCTTGTGGATGAGACGGCTCTGCCCCGCTTGCAGGGCCGCAAATGGCGAGCGCTTGGGTCCGTAGATGGCTGGCAGGCGGAAAATTTGCACGGGTAGCCCTGTAGCCAGCCACGCCTGCTCCGCCGCTACCCGGGCCTGGCTGCGGCCGGCGCGGGCTGGGGTTGGGGCGGTTTCGTCAACCCAGGCACCAGCGGTGTCGCCATAGACGCCGGTGGTGGAGAGATAGCCCAGCCATTGCAGGGGCAGCTCTCGCAGGCTTGGTCCAAGTAAGCGCAGCGCCGGATCGCCCTGGCTTGGATCCGGGGGCACGCACACCACCACATCCGTGATGCCGGCCAGGGTGCCAGGGGCTGGCAGGGAGGCGCCCTCTGGAGAGCTGTTGAAGGGGAGCCACTCCAGACCGTCGCCGTCAGAGCGGGCATGGCGGCTGGTGAGGCGGACCGCCATGCCGCTGCGCTGGGCGGCTTGGGCGAGCCGCAGGCCCGTGAATCCGCCGCCGATCACCAGCAGCTGGCGGGCGGGCTTGACAAGTGCCTGGATCATGAGTACATCTGTATTAACTTTGAGGTGGTCGCCATGACGGTTTCCATTTTTCCGGTCTCCGGTTCCCGTGTTTCGGGCTCCCCAAGGCCCCGCTCCCGCTCCCATGGTCGTGAGGTTGGCGCGCCGGCGATTTTGGCGGCAGCGCTGCTGTTGCTGGCCTTAGTGGTTGCCCCTGAGCGGCCCCAGGTTCAGGAGGCCATCTGCCAGCGCCACAACGGCGCCGAGGCCTGCCGGGTCTGGTGAGGTTCCACCAGTTCTTCCAATTGGCCGGGATGCACCCACTGCAGCAGCCGCATTGCTAGGCGCAGGTCCCCATCGGTCCAGGCACGAATTGCCATGGAGCGGCGGGGGTCATAAAAGGGCTGCCGCCGGTACCAGGCAAAGGCATCCGCATCCCCTTTATCGCCATTGCAGGCCAGACACGCCGGCACGCAGTTCTCGGTGACACTGAGACCGCCCCGGCTCTTGGGGTGTACGTGGTCGATTGATTCCGAGCGCTCACCGCAATAAACGCAGTGTTGGTCGGTGATTCGATGCAGGGACTGGCGCCAGCGCCTAACGCGCAATTTGGGACAGAGATCCTCAAGGAACACCCCATCCCTGGCCTGCATCAGCGCGACTCGGTTGATCAAAGTTTGCCCCCAGCACCTGGGGTGTCAATGTGTCGACGATTGCACTTCCGCGGATGCGCTGTCTGCTGCGGCTGGGGGCGACGGGTTTGATTGAGGTGGAAAGCCCCTACGACGCGGTCACCCAGGCCCAGTTGCGGGCGATCCGCCCCCGGGGGAGTTGGTCGGGTCGGCAGCGATGCTGGTCATTCCCCCTAGAAGCTGCCGCCGCCTTGCAGCATGCCCTGGCGGGTCGGTTTCCTGTGCAGCCCGAGCTGGCCCAGTGGCTCGCCTGGCTGGAGCAGCCCCTGCCTCCCCTGCCGCCCCATCGGCAGTTGGTGGCGTCGGCAGATTTGGAGCAGCCCCTGCTGGATGGCCGGGTTTTATTTGCCCATCAGCGGGCCGCGGTGCGCTGGCTGCTGGCCCGCCGCGGCGCCGTGCTCGCAGATGCCATGGGGTTGGGTAAGACGCTCACGGCCCTGATGGCGGCCCGGGCCATGGTGCGCCAAGCCGATTGCCGCATATTGGTGATTGCCCCGGTTGGTCTGCACGACCATTGGCAGGGTGAGGCGGCCAGCCTGGGCCTGCATCTGGAGCTGCACAGCTGGGCTCGGCTGCCCGACGCCTTGCCGCCCGCCGGCACCGTGCTGATCGCCGATGAGGCCCACTTCGCCCAAAACGGCCATACCCGCCGCAGCCAGGGGCTGCTGCGCCTGGCCCGCCACCCCCGGCTGCGAGCCATCTGGCTACTGACCGGCACGCCGATGAAAAATGGCCGCCCAGCCCAGTTATTTCCCCTGCTGGCGGCGATCGGCCACCCCCTCGCCCGCGACCAACGGGCCTTTGAAGAACTCTTCTGCCAGGGCCACTGGCGCGAGCAGGGCGGACGGCGCCTCTGGCAGGCGAATGGGGCCAGCCACCTGGAAGACCTGCAGCGGCTAGTGCGGCCCCTGGTGCTGCATCGCCGTAAGCAGGATTGCCTCGACCTGCCCCCCAAGCTGCGCCAGCTGTGGCCAGTCGAGCTGGATGAGCCTTCCGCCCGCGGCTTTGAGCACCGGCTGCAGGTCAAGGTTGACGACTATCGCCGTCGGGCTGCCCTCGGTGAGGTGCGCCGCGATGCCGAGCTGCTGGCCGTGCTCACGGCCCTGCGCCAGATCGGCTCCGATTACAAACTTCCAGCCACCCGAGCCCTGGTGGCCCCGTTGCTGGCCAAGGGCGAGGCGGTGGTGGTGTTCACGGCCTTCGTGGCTACGGCCGAGATGTTGCACCGCAGTTTTGAAGCCAGTTGCCTGCTCACTGGCGCCCTGCCACCAGCCCGACGCCAGGCCCAGGTTGATGCGTTTCAGCGCGGTGAGCATTCCCTGCTGATCGCTACCTATGGCACCGGGGGCCTGGGTTTCACCCTGCACCGAGCGCGACATGTGGTGCTCGTTGAGCGACCCTGGACCCCGGGGGATGCGGAACAGGCCGAAGACCGCTGTCACCGCATTGGCATGGGGGCCTGCCTCACCAGCCATTGGCTGCAGCTGGGCGTTGCCGACCAGTTGGTGGATGGCTTGCTGGCCAGTAAGGCCGAGCGCATCGCCGTGTTGTTGGAGCGCCGCTCCCAGCTGCTGGAGCGCCGCAGTTTGCCGGCCATGATGCGAGAGCTGATGGGTCGCTGGTGATGTTGCTCAGGGTTGGGGGCGGGCTTGGCTGGAACCCTTCGCCTTGCCACCGACTTCCTGGCAGAGCTGCTTACGCAGGTTCAGATCGGTGCGCAGTTGGGGGTCCAGGCTGGCCGGCGGCATAGCGCTGGCAAGGACTGCAGCCCGGTTGATGTCGGCGCAGGCTGCTGCCTCGTTGCCCGCCAAGCTGTGCAACAGATAGCGATCGTTAAGGGGGGCGGGGTTGGTTGGAAATGTCGCCACCACAGCATCACAGCGGCGGATCTGCTCTGCCAGCTGGTCGAGCTGCACAGTTTGAAGGCAGTCGTCGCTGCGTACCTGGCGCTGGGGTAGGGGGGCTTCGGCGCAGCCACTGGCAACCAGCAGCAGCCCGGCCAGGACGGCCAAACTCCTCCCGGCTCGGCAGGAACAGGGGCGCGCCTTATTGACCCAGCCGCTCAGTGCGGGAGGTGCCGTTTGGAGCTGTGCTGGTGCTGGCGTCTGGCTTGGGTTCGGGCTTTGTGAACAGGTCACCTAGGTAGCGGCCACAGTCGGGAAATACGCTGGAGTTCTGCACTACAGCTTCCGTGATCATCACCGCTGCATGTTCCGGGGAGGTCTTGAACAGTTTGTCGTTTTGGCGTTTGATCACCGCGTAGGCGGCATCCCAGCTCACCTGGTGGTTGTTGCCGCTGTTGCGCATAAAGCAATAGATCTGGGTCCCCTTGCCGCCAGCCCCAGCGTTGGCGGCGGCAGTGTTGGCTTCCGCCGTCTGGGCCTGGCCGGGTAGGGCGAAGCTGAATCCAGCAGCGCTGCCCACCAGAACCAGCAGGGCACGGTGCAGCAGGGCACAGCGCAGTAGAGACGTATGCCCGGAAGTCATTTTTAGTGCCATGGCCTGGGGCGTCAACGGGGATACCGGGGCCCAACGTATCTATCTCTTTGGGCTTAGTCGAGTCTGGGGCAGGGAAGAGCAGTGGTCTTGGCTGGGGCTGGTTTCTGTGTTGTTATCGGCTTCCATGCCCTGATTGCCATGGCTCTCGAGTCGGTTTCCTTCCGCATCAGCCGTAATGCTGAAGATTTGGCTCAAACCGTGCACGCCCTCTCCCTGCGGCTGGTGAGGCTGGAGCAGCGTTTGGAAGCCACCGAGCGGCAACTTGATCGCCAGGGGGAGCGGGATCTTCAGGAAATCACCAGTCTCGACAACGTTGAGCGACTGCTGGTCGACTGTCGCGCCTTGCTCGAGCTAACCGATCAAAATGAGCTCACCTACCAAAACGACGAAATGGCGGCAGCGGCTTGAACGCGAGGGCTGGCTAGCGGTGCCAGAATGGGAATAAAGCTGTTATGGCATACCCCACACCCTCCCAGCACGCTTCCTCCAATCGCTGTATTCAGGTTCCCGTGCCTGGCCAGTCAGCTACTAATCAGGCGCCTTCAGGCCGCAGCGGTTACCCACCTACGCCTGGAGAAGGTGAGCATCAGCTTGAGAAGTTGGAATTTGCCTTGGCCGTGGCCTTAACACGGGGCGATGAGCAGCGATCACGGGACCTTCGCGATCAAATTGCGGCACTGGGTGGCAACCGGGAAGAGCCAGGGACTTGAAGTGAGACAGGGCCGATGAGAGTCAGGTGATGTTCTCATCGGCCATCTTCGGTCTAGCGTATGATCAAATTTATGCTTTGGTTTTTCTAAGGGCTATATCAACCCTTGTCAGGATCGATCAAGCCGAGTTTGCGGGCGCATTCCCGTTCAGATATCGTTGAGATGACTGCTTTCCTAACCATTCCAGCCCGGGCCTCATCGGTTGCTGCTCCTTCAACTGACGCGCGTGCCCATTTTCTTGTTTCGATACAAGCCGATGAAGCTCGGGCACGCCAAGCCGCTGAGCAGGGAGATCTAGCCCAGGCAGCACGCTTCATCCTTGCGGCCTTGGATGGGGAACGCCGAATGGCGGCTAGCGGCCCCCAAGTTTTGCAGCTGATCAAGCCCCGGGGCTGAATTAACTTGATTTTCCGGGCTTGATCCATAGCCTAAATTAAATCCATAGCCTGAATATAAAGCGGGTGACCGGACTCGAACCGGCGACGTTCAGCTTGGGAAGCTTCTCGGTTGATTAGCCGAACCGCATGCGCCACCGTGAGTCTCATATGGCTTCAGGATTGGATGTGAGAAGGTCTGTGAGAAGTTTTTGGTTTGGGTATCTCACTCCTTTGGTGATCGACATGGCACCCCGCCGTTGAAGGCTTTACGCGACTTTCGCAGGGCGGAGTAGAAATTCATCCGCAGCTAGAGGCCCTGCTGCCCTCTTAGGGCTTGGGGGCTCCGGCCCCTTTTTTCTCAGGCCTGGGCTGTGCGCAGCAGAATGGGAAGTCGGAGTTCACCACCATGCACACGTTTTCAGCAGTAATTGAGCGCTGCCCTGAGACGGGGCTCCTGGTGGGCTATGTCCCAGGCTTCCCGGGGGCTCACAGCCAGGGCGAGACCCTTGATGAATTGCAGGCCAATCTCAAGGAGGTGATCGCCATGCTTTTGGAGGATGGAGAACCGACTCTGGAAAGCGATTTCGTAGGTCTGCAGCAAATCTCCGTTCCGGCTTGAACGATGGGGTCAACTCCTGTTTTCAAGCCATCGAAGGTGGCAGATATCCTCAAGAAGCTGGGGTTTGAGGTGGTTCGCCAGCGCGGCTCCCACCAGCAGTTCCGTGATGCCAAGGGCCGCTGCACGACGGTCCCCGCCCACAAAGGGAGCGATATCGCACCGCCGCTCTTGCGCCAGATCGCTAAGGACTCGGCATCAAGACCGGGGTCGCCGTCTGCCAGGAAGCTCTCCAGCGTTCTTCAAGGGGCAGGTCAGCAGGTCATTCACCACAAGCCTTGCCGGCAGGACAGGGGGGCTGGGAATTTTCAACTGTAGCGGGGGCATTTGGGCGATTCGCCACCAGGCCAGCGCACACCCACCGCATTCCTCGGCCATTCCTCGCGCCGCGTAAAGGATTGGGCCATGCGCCCTCCGGTGGGGTGGGGTTTTCCGCTGTCCTCAAGTTGGCTTCCCGCGCTTCCCCATCACGCCGCCAGCAGCAGGTTTTGCTCAGCAGGCCCAAGCCCTCAGCCGTTCTGCACCCATGGCCCGATAACCCCGCAGCCGCCGCTCCCACATGCGTTGCGGCACCGGATGGCCGAGGTCGAGTCAGTCGATGATCCGCACGCTGGTTTTCCCCGTTTGATGCCGGTGCAGGCGGCCGGCGTACTGCTGCAGGGTGCCCTTCCAGGACACGGGCATTGCCAGCAGCAGGGTGTCGAGCGGTGGATGGTCGAAACCCTCACCCACCAAACGCCCGGTGGCCAGCACGCCAGCGCGGCCATGCAACAGAAACAGGTTCGGTACCTGATCAGCTAGAGCGTTGGCGATCGCCGTGATGTGACCGGTGCGCTCACTGAGAAGCAGCAGCTTGCGGCCCGCTTCCCAGCAGGCGAGGGCCTCGGCCACGATCCGGTCGGAGCGTGATTGATCCTCCACCAGCCGGCGCATCAGCTCCTGGATCGGCAGATCGGCGGGCACCCCCTCGAGTTGATGGGTTCGGCTCACCAGTTCCAGGGTCCGCATTGCATAAAAATGATTGGCTGGAGACCATCGCGGCGCACCAAGGTGGCCGAAAGCCCCAGCACGTAGCGGGCCTTCAACTGCTTGAGGATTGCTTCAAAGGAGGAGGCGGCGATGTGGTGACACTCGTCGACGATTACCTGCCCGTAGTTCTGCACCACGGGGTTCACCTCCCCCTTCCGCACCAAGGACTGCATCACGGCGATGTCGAGGCGGCCGGAGGGTTTGGCCTTGCCGCCACCGATGCGACCGATCGCTTCAGTGGGGACGTCTAGGAAGGTTTGCAACCGCTCCTGCCATTGACGCAACAGCTCGGCCCGATGCACCAGCACCAGGGTGTTGACCCCGCGGCGCGCCAGTATCGCTGCTGCTACAACGGTTTTCCCGAAGGCTGTCGGCGCTTGCAGCACGCCGATGTCATGGCGCAGCATCGCTTTCACCGCGGCTTCCTGGTCAGCGCGCAGCTGGCCCACGAAAGCCAGCTCCAGCGGTGAGCCCTTCTGGCCGTTAATCCACCAGCTCCCAGCCGATCCCCTGCTCCTGCAGCAGAGCCTGCACTGGCTCCAGGCAGCCGCGCGGCAGGGCGATGTGTTGCGGGAAGTTTTCGGCGCAGCCGATCGGCCAGGGTGAGGCTGAGCGCCGCCGGTGGCGCCCTGAATCACGCTCTGTAACTCTGCTAACGACAAGCGCTGCAGGTTCGCCAGATAGGCCCACTGGTCGGGATAGGGGTGCAGGTCGTCATCCACGAATACGCTGCAACCCCGCTGCCGGGCCTCCTTCTGCAGCGGCAGGGCGATCAGATTTCCGAAGCCGCCCTTCGTCGGCAGGGTGTCATGGTTGGGGAACAGCCGGTCATAGGAGCTCAGCTCCAGCTGGCGAGCCTCCCGCGCCGATACGGCCTCCTCGAAGAACACCCACACGTGGGCGCCCTCGCCGGAGCGGGAGATTTCCAGCGCTGCGGGCACCGCCAGCTCCCGACAAGAGCGCATAAAGGCCCGGGCGTCATCACGCCAGTCCTGCTTGTCGAAGTCGACAGCCAGCAGGTGGCAATGGTCGTTTTCCAGCAGGGGGTAGAGGCCGAGGCTGTGGTCTCCGGCCAGATGGCCATAGATCGCTTCATCGCTTAGGGGCAGCAGCTCCCGGTATTGGCAATCGCGGCAGGCCACCCGCGGTTTTTCGCAGATGCCCTGCCGCCATTCATTGGCGCAGGCAGGCCCGTAGCCGGAGCGACCGCTGCTGGTGCTCTGCCAGCGCAGGGCATAGACGTCACCGCGTCCGCGGAAGAGACGCCGGAACAGGGCCAGCTTCTCTTGGGTTGAAGCGGGACCCTTGACTGGGGCCTGGAGTGAAATCGGCGCAGGCTCAGATGGGCCAGGTGTGCCGGGGCGCCAGGCGATGCCGTGCGTCTCCAGCAGTCCAATCAGGCGAGCGTTCTCCCGGCGTAGTTGATCGAGCTCAGAGGGTTTGGAGTCGGCCATGGCATGGATCCCTCAGGCCAGGCCGATTCCCAGTACTCCCAGCAGCGCCCGTTCCAGCTCCGCCAGTTCCTCGGGGCTGAGGGTCGTAAGGGGGCCATCGCCCAGGCGGGAGCGATCGAGGGATCGAGGCTGGTCCGCCATCGCAAAGGAGTCGCAAAGAAGGCGGTCGCGGCTGCGGATTGGGACCCGCAGCGCCCGAGCGCCCGGGCGGTCTTGGGTGGTCAGGGGCACCACGATCACCGTGGCCAGGCCGGCATGTGTGATCGGATCGGCCTGAACGATCACCACTGGACGCAGCTTGCCCACCTCCGCGCCCTGATTGGGATTGAGGCGCGCCACCCAGATCTCACCCCGACGCATCAGCGCCACCACTGCTGGGGGGTCGGCTGTGCGGGTTGGTCCTGGGAGGCGGCCACCTCCGCCAACGCCAGGGCCTCGCTGTCGGCCGGCAGGAAATCTGCCGCCATATGCAGGCTTTCGGCTCGGGCCGAGGCATCGCTCGCCAGCGCTTCGGCGGCAGCGACGAGCGCGGCCACCAAGCGCTCCTGCTCCCGGCGGCGCAGCAGCTCTTCCAGGGCTTCGCGGATCAGCTCCGAGCGCGGCTGACCGCAGTGGCGGGCCTCCTCGCCCAGTCGGCGCTCCAGCTCGTGGGGCAATCGCAGGCTGAGCGCTGCCATGCGTGATGTGCTGACAATATGTATTCCATCCTGTCATGCACGAGGTGGTGCGGCAAAGTCTTCTCAGCGCTGATCAGCCTGGCGGTAGACAGCATTACGCTCCCGCTTGCCTACTGCCACAACAAGCACCAGCACCTCGCAATCCCGCACTTCGTAGACCAAGCGGAAACCAGCGGCGCGGAGCTTGATCTTGTAGCGATGACTGGAGCCCCGCAGCTTGCTGGCGGGAATCCGCGGTTCGATCAGCCGTTCGGCCAACTTCTTCTTGAACTGCTCCCGGATCCCTGCGCTGAGGGTCCGCCATTCCCGCAGGGCCTCGGGATGAAAGGCCAGCTCATAGCTCATCGAGGCTGACTCGCAGCGGCTCCTGCCCATCCGCCAGCCGGGCATCGGCAATGCGGCCCAGCTCCAGGTCTTCCACGAGATCCATGAGCTCCTCGTAGGCCCGGGCCGGAACGCAGTAGAAGACCGGCTCGTTGCGGTTGAGCACCGCGACCGCCATCCCTTCACCGGCCGCCACGGTGGCCATGGGGTTCTTCTTGTGATCCGAGATGCTCACGGCGGTCTCGGTCAGCACGCGATGTGCCATCAGAGGATCAGGACGGGTCAGAACCGCATCTTAGGTCGCCAGTCAGGTCTCGGATTCGGTCTACCCACTGCGGCGATCCGGCCCGATCAAGGACGGTCCAATCAGGCCGTGAAACTACCCAGCGTTGAGAAACCCTGTGAGAAGGTTTCGCCGTAACTGTTCAGGGGGGAGAAAGCTCCGTGGCAGTTCCGCTCTTGACAGACCTCTGAAAACAGCTTGGATCTCAGGCAGAGACGGCCCGAGATGCTTCCACCACCTGCCGGCATTTCTGAGAGTGACTGGGAGGCGACACCGCCAACCGTGAGAGCACTGGTGGGCCAACTGACCACCCAGCTGGAAACACTGTCCGCCCGTGTCACCCAGCTGGAAGAGCAGATGGGCCGCAGCTCCAGGAACTCCTCAA